>JAEMSV010000100.1 GCA_016462625.1 Solirubrobacteraceae bacterium
TGCATCAGACGCCTGAGCAGATCGTGGAGACGGTCATCCAGGAGGACGCCGACGCCGTCGGCCTCTCGATCCTCTCCGGTGCGCACATGACGCTCGTGCCGCGCATCGTCGAGCTGCTGCGCGAGCAGGACGTCACCGACGTGCTGATCACCGTCGGCGGCACGATCCCGGCCGACGACATCCCCGAGCTGAAGAAGCTCGGCGTCTCCGAGGTCTTCACCCCGGGGGCTCCGACGCAGGACATCGTCGAGTACATGCGCGCCAACGCGCGCGCCTAAGCGACGCACGACCGCCGGCCCGTCCGCGACCATGGGCGGGCCGATGCATGGTCATCACGTCATCGCCGTCGACTGGTCAGGGCGCGCCGATGCGCGCCACGCCGAGACGATCTGGGCGGCGGAGGTCATCGACGGTCGCCTGACCTCGCTGCAGAACGGTCGGACCCGCGACGAGGTTGTCGCGCACCTCATCGAGACGACCGGCGACGTCACCGTGGGGTTCGACTTCTCGTTCTCGATGCCGGCGTGGTGGTTCCGCGAGCAGGGCTGGATCGGCGTCGAGGATGCCTGGCGCTTTGCGCGGGACCGCGGTGAGGCGCTGATCACTGACCACGAACCACCGTTCTTCGGCCGCGCAGGCTCGAAGGCGCCCCCGCTCGCACAGCGGTTCCGTCGCACCGAGCTGACGGCGCAGCCGGCGAAGTCGATCTTCCAGCTGGCCGGTGCCGGCGCGGTCGGTGTCGGATCTCTGCGGGGCATGCCGCACCTGCTGTCCCTCCGGGAGGCCGGGTTCGCGATCTGGCCGTTCGACGCGCCTGGGCCGCGCACGGTTGTGGAGATCTATCCGCGCCTGCTCATCGCCGAGCCGGTCGACAAGGGACGCTGGGCTGCGCGCCGCGCGTATCTGCGGCGGTTCGAGGACACGCAGGACCCGATCCTGCTCGAACGCGCCGCAGGCTCGGAGGATGCGTTCGACGCCGTCGTGTCCGCACTGGCGATGGCCACAGGCCTGGGCGAGCTGGCCATGGCGACCGACTTAGACGAACAGCTCGAAGGCCGTATCTGGCGCGGCACGCCCGCCTGACATACGGTTCGCGCGTGGGCTTCTTCAAGGACGTCGCCACCGCCTTCAAGCCGTCGAGCATCGCCAAGGGCCTCGAGCAGGCGCGCAACCCGATGTCACCGGAGCAGCTCGAGGAGTCGCTGAAGTACCTGACCCCTGAGCAGCGCGCGAAGTACGACGCGAACATGGCCCAGGTCGAGCAGGGCCGCCAGGAGGCGCGCGAGTCCTACGAGGCGGCGAAGGCGATCACCGAGCGCAACCGCGTCCTCGACGGCCCCGCCGGCCGGTACCTGCACGGCTCGCCGATCGATCTCATGGGCGACCCCGACGAGGTCGAGGCCAAGCTGCAGACCGACGGCGTCTTCGGCTTCCACAAGGAGCTGCGCGAGAAGCGCAAGGGCGAGTTCAAGGAGGGGCTGCGCGCGAGCTTCGGCATCGCCGAGGTCAAGGAGGTCAAGGACCCGGCCGAGCGGCAGCGCATCGCCGCCGAGCAGCGCGCCGAGCGCGACGCCGCCCGCGGGCCGTACCGCGCAGCGAACGCGGCCGAGGTGCGGATCAGCCGCCTCGCGACCCGCGGCGACACGCAGCTCACCGAGCTCCTCTCCCACCTGACCACCTCGGGGCTGGGCGCCCACCCCGAGAAGATCTTCGGCGTCTCCCGCGTGCCCGACCGGATCAGCCCGAACGTCACCCCGCACTCGGAGAAGGGCCGCGTCGTCGAGTGGGACATCATCCACGAGCCGATCGATGCCGCCGCGCAGCCGCCCGCCGCGCCGCTCGTCGCGACCGCATTCCAGGCCGGTGAGCAGTGGGTCGCCCGGCGCGAGGGCGAGCCGTCGATCGTCGACGAGGAGCTCGGCCTCTCCTACCTCCTGGATGCCGGAATCCCGCCCGATCAGTGCCTCGGGCTCGCGCGCGTGAGCGAGTTCCGCGCACGGCGTGGCACCGGCGACGAGGACAGCGCGGGCACGCCGGAGACCCTCGTGCAGGGGCTCGTCGCGGTCCACCCATCGGACGGCGGCGCGGCCTTCGCCCGGCTGCGGGAGCGCGCGCCGCTGCCGCTGAAGCCCGTTTCGGGCGTCGTCGTCGAGGTCCTGAACTGGGAGGCGGTCGGCAAGGCCGTGCACCTGAAGGTCTTCCACCCGCCGCCCGTCCCGTCGCCGTTTCCCTACCTGCCCGCCACGCCGCAGGAGCTGCTGCGCTCTTACCTCGAGATCGTCGGCCTGCGCGCCGCCGACACCTACAGCGCGCAGGCGACCGTCGACACCCCGCAGGAGGTCCGGCAGGGGGGCTTCTTCCAGACGAACATCGGGCCCAAGCAGCCGTGCGCGGACGGAAAGGAACGCCGGCGCGCGCACATGTGCGAGTACGTCGTGCTCGTGTACCGCGACCGGCCCGAGTACGCCGAGGGCCGCGCCCGCTGGGACGCGTACATGCGCGACGTGCTCCAGGCGAACCTGCGCAATGGGGTGCGGCTGCGCCAGCCCGTCGTGCCGTACGACCAGACCGAGGGCGTCGAGTCGAAGACGTTGCGCCGGATCATCCGCGTCTCGGAGGCGATCGACCGCTTCGAGATGTGGGGAGTCGAGGACCTTCCGCCGCACCGCTACTGCTGGCCGCCTGTCCAGTGAGCGACTGGACGAACGCGGACGTCACGCCGGTCGGCTCCGTCGTGATGGAGCACCAGCGTGGCTGGGTGCGCATCGTGCTGGGCGGGCTGCTGCTGCTCGCCGGCGTCGCCGCTGCGGTCTACGGGGTCGGGATGGCGATCACCACCGGCGGCAACATCAAGGGGGATGCGGTCGCGCGCGGCGAGGTCCGCGAGGAGGGCGGCGGGGCCGTCGCCTTCACCGTTCCCGCGGGCGAGCGCCGCGACTACACGGTCTACCTCCTGCTGAAGGGGCGCGACGCCGACGAGAACCAGGCGGACCTCATCGTCCGCGACACGAGCTGCGTCGCCGAGATGCCCGACGGCGTCAAGACGGAGTTCCGGGGCGCCCGCCAGAACGTGGCCGCGACCATCGGGAACTCCGCGTCCGTCGGCCAGTTCTCCTCGCTGCCCGGCCGGGTCGTCGTGTTCTGCGGCTACTCGGACGGGACGCGCTCCTCACGCCGGATCCGGTCAGAGCGCATCGAGTACGTGGTCACCCCGGGGACGCCGGCGCAGGCCAGTGCGCCCGTGCTCGTGATCATCGGCGGCGTGACCGTCGGGCTCCTCGGAGGCTTCCTGCTGGGCTGGGGCTGGATCGGAAGACGCCGTCCCAGAATGGAGTAGGCCACCTGTCGAATCCTCGTCCGTTTCCGGTGAATGGATATCGGGCGCGCCGCGATTCTCCCCGACACCCGGAGGGTGAGCCTGTCCCGCCGGATCTCACGCCAGCGCAATGTGCGCTTGGCGTTCGCTGCGCTGTTCGTGGTGTGCGCAGCGGGGGCTCTGGCTGCCCTGCTCGTCCTCGGTGGCTCGAGCACGGCGACGATCGTGATCCCGAGCCTCGTGCTCCTGAGCGCGCTTCCGATCGCGATCGCCCCGACACGGACGATGGACGCTCGCTGGTTTCATCTGCTTCCGGCGCTCGTCACGATCGAGGCCGCGGTCACGATGTACGCGGTCGCGCCCCACTGCGGCGCGGTCGCCCCGATCTTCGTCTTCAACGGCCCGCTCGTCGCCTTCCTGATGACGACCCGCCGCGCGCAGGTCGGGCAGCTGACCCTCGCGTCGGTGTTGCTGCTCGCGCCGATCCCGCTCGGGATCGTGGACGCCGCTGCGGTCATGACGATCCTCGCCTCGTTCGCGGTGATGTGGGGGCTCGCGCTGTGCGTGGCCGTGATCTGGACCCACGCCGAGGACGCGGCCGCGCGGCTCGACCAGCTCGCCCAGCGCGACGCCCTCACCGGCGTGGGCAACCGCCGGCACTTCGACGAGCGGCTCGCCACCGAGATCGCCCACCACGCGCGGGCGCACCGGCCGCTCACCCTGGTCGTGCTCGACCTCAACGGATTCAAGGAGATCAACGACACGCTCGGGCACACCGCAGGCGATGAGGTGCTGCGCTCGGTCGGCCGCGCGCTGACCGGTGTCGTGCGGGCCGAGGACACCATCGCCCGGCCCGGCGGGGACGAGTTCTGCGTGCTGGCCCCCGGCACGGACGGCGCCGGCGCCGAGGTGGTGGTCGGGGCGATCCGCACCGCGCTGGCCGGCGTCGACGCGGGCGGCCGCCCGCTGCGCGCCGGCATCGGCTGGGCGACATTCCCCGATGACGCCCGGCGCCCGACCGAGCTCTTCGAGGTCGCCGACGCCCGCCAGCGGGCCGACAAGCCCATCACGCTCTCCCGCGCCGTCTAGGGCTACCGCGCTCGCAGGACCCGCAGCGCGTTCCCCGAGCAGATCTGGGCCGCGTGGTCTGCGCCGTACCGCGCGGTGAGGGCAGCCTGCAGCTGCTTCATGCGCCCCATGTGCTCGATCCCGGTCAGCGCCGGCTTGATGTAGCCGTCGAGGTCGGAGCCGATGGCGGCGTGGTCGAAGCCGCCTGTGACCTCGACGACCCGGTCGATGTGCAGGCACAGCCGCTCGAGCGACTGCTGGAAGCTGCCGGGCTTCGGGACCTTGGCGCCGTCCCAGATGTAGTGCTGGCAGTCGATGACGCCGAGCAGCCCGCCGCGCGCTGCCACTCGCGAGATCTGGTCGTCGGTCATGTTGTACTCGAGCTTGCCGAGCCGGCAGGCCATGTGGGAGGCGATGACCGGTAAGTCCCGAGCCGGATCGAGCTCGTCGAGCAGCGCGAACGTGTCGTCGATCGCGCGGGCGTGCATGTGGGTGATGTCGACGAGCACCCGGTGCTCGGCCATCGCGCGGATCGCCGCGGTGCCGACGTCGGTGAGCCCGACTCCGCGCGGCTGCGGGAACAGCAGCCGGTATAGCCACTCAGGCAGGAACGGCAGCGCCGGCGCGTTCGCCGCGACCCCGCGGAAGAACAGGTGCGCGAGGGTGATGGAGACGACGCCGCGCCGTGCGAGCTCCGCGACATTCGCCGGCACGTCGGCCTCGGGGCCGAGGTGGAACCCGCCCTCGACCGCATGCATCAGCGCGATCCGGCCCTCGTTCAGGCATGCGTCGAGGTCGGCGCCCGAGCGCACGACCTGGGCTTCGTCGGCGTGCTGGAGGATGTCGCGCTCCACGAGCTCGAGCTGCTCGAGCAGCCGCCCGAAGTACGCGGAGTCCGGCGGCGCGCCGTACTTCTTAGACAGGTCCATCTCGTCGAACGGCGAGTAGAGGACCGACAGGAGCGCGCCGACGTCGCCCTGGCGCATGAGCTCGAGCGTGACGCCCGGATCGCCTCCGGGCCCTTCGTAGTTGGCGACCCGTGAGAGCAGGTCGACGATCTTCGATCGGACGCGCAGCGACGTCCACCCGGTGAGCGCCGCGTGCGTCCCGCGCTCGGGCGGGATGAGGTGCATCGGGTAGTGGGCGTGCAGGTCGACGAGCATGAGCCCACTCCGATGCTCCATGAGTGTGGTCGCGTGGGCAAGCGGCAACCGTCGCGCGTCGGTAGCGTCGAGCTGTGGACTACACGCAGATCTCCTACGACGTGGCGGACGGCATCGCGACGATCACGCTCGATCGCCCCGACCACATGAACGCCTACACGGCGCAGATGCACCACGAGCTGATCGACGCGCTCGACCGCACCGACGCCGATGACGACGTCCGCGTCGTCATCTTCACGGGCCGGGGCCGCGCGTTCTGCGCGGGTGCCGATCTCTCCGAAGGCGCGAAGACCTTCGAGATGGCCGCGCAGGACTTCGCCATCGACGATCACGCCGACGGCGGCGGTCTGCTGACGCAACGCCTGTTCGAGAGCAACAAGCCGCTGATCGCCGCGATCAACGGCAGCGCGGTCGGCGTCGGCCTGACGATGACGCTCCCGATGGACTTCCGGCTCGTCGCCGACAACGCGAAGCTCGGTTTCGTCTTCGCGCGGCGCGGGATCGTGCCCGAGGCGTGCTCGAGCTGGTTCCTGCCGCGGATCGTCGGGATCGCGCAGGCGAGCGAGTGGGTCCTGACCGGCCGGATCTTCCGGCCCGACGAGGCGCTGCGCGGCGGCCTCGTGCGCAGCGTGCACTCCGGCGACGAGCTGCTGGCCGCGGCGACCGAGCTCGCGCGGGAGATCGCCGACAACACGTCGCCGGTCTCGGTCGCGATGTCGCGGGCGATGCTGTGGCGGATGCTCGGCGAGGACACGCCGAATGACGCGCACGAGATCGATTCGCGGGGCATCTTCAGCCGTGGGCAGAGTGGTGACGCGCGGGAGGGCGTGATGGCGTTCCTGGAGAAGCGGCCCGCTGCGTTCCCCGACCGCGTGAGCACCGACGTTCCCGACTGGTTCATCCGCTGGAAGGACGCCGGCAGCGTCGACGCGTTCGTGGAGGGCGAGGCGTAGATTTCGGGGCAATGCGCGCCCCGCTTCTGGTCCTTCTCGTTCTCGCTTTGCTCGTCGCCGCCCCGGTGGCGAGCGCGGCGCCCAAGCCGGGCGTGTTCTCGGGCTCGCTGGGGGTGACGGTGCCGAAGGGTGCGCAAGCGGATGTCCGCGCGGTCAATCGCGCGGATGCGACCGTGACGGAGAGCGGACAGGTCTCGCGCCGGGGCGCCTTCACCCTGAAGCTCCCGCCCGGTGCGTACACGGTGCTCGGCACGATCGTCCCGCGCGAGGGGCGCCCGACGCTCGTCCGCTCCGCCGTCACGCTGAAGGCGGGCCAGAAGCGCGCGAAGGCGAACCTGAAGAAGAAGCGCAAGCCCCGGGCCCGCGCCGCGTACGCGCAGGAGCTCGGCCAGGTCACGCCCGGGCGGATCGCCCTCGGCATCCCGACCTTCACCGGGCCGCCCAGCGGCGACCTGCACTACCTCGCGAAGGGGCTGAGCGCGCTGACCGTCACGGATCTCGTCGGCGGCTACGTGAACACGCCATGCAAGCTCACGGTCGTGGAGATAGAGCGGCGCGCCGAGGTCCTCAAGGAGCTCGAGTTCCAGCAGTCGCCGTACGTCGACCCGTCGACGCGCCTGACGCGGAACCTCATCCTGCACGACATCGAGGTGCGTGGCACCCTCACCCCGGTCGGCTCCGACGGCGACTTCACCGTGACGATGCGCCTGGTGGAGACCGCGACGGGCAAGGAGGTCGGCAAGGTCGAGAAGTCCGTGACGTCCAACGACCAGGTCTTCGAGCAGCTCGAGGACGCCAGCCAGGCGCTTGCCGACGAGCTGTGCAAGTTCAGCGACGTCTACAAGGTGACGCTGAACGCCAGCGGTCGCGGGAACTTCGCCACGCACAGCGGCTCGGGCACCGTGACGTCCACGCTGAACGCGCGGCGCGCCAAGAAGGACGAGATGGTGTGGACCGACTCGGGGCCGTTCCAGTGGGGCAGCCTGAGTGTCGCCACGAAGATCGCGGAGTGCCCGTTGCTCGCGCCGATCGCGCCGGCGGTCACCTGGTCGGCGACGCTCCGCCTGTCCGGCGAGCAGCTCCAGGTCAGCTGGGACCTCGCCGGCAACGACATGGCGACCGCGACCGTCGACTGCGTCCCGTCCGGCAAGGACGACCCGGATCCGCCGCCCATCCCGGGCATGCCGGTCGTGTCCCTCCTGAACACCGCGCCGCGGCAGTTCACCGTCCCCGTCGCCGGCGGCATCCAGCCGATCGCGGGCTCGGTCGCCGAGGGCGCGGACGGGTTCTTCGACGACGGGACGATCGAGATCAAGCCCGGCGGCGTGCGCCGGACCGGCTAGCGCGCGCGGGCTTCTTCAGCGCGATCGTCTTGGTGCTCGTGCGGGTGGTCGGCTGGGTCGCCTGCACGCGGAGGATCACCGCGCGCGTGGCGCCCTTGCGGAGCGCGGCGGCGCGCACGGACTTGGGGACCGTCAGCCGCCACGTGACGCGCCGCGCGGCGCCGGCCGTCGCGTAGCGCGCGGTCCGCAGCTTCCGCCGGACGACGACCTGCCCGCTCTTCGAGCGCACGCGGATCGTCGCGGTCAGCGTCCCGCGGCAGCGGCTGCCGGCGGTCGGGCATGTCCCGCGCACGATGAGCCGGCGCTGCTTGACGTGCGACCACGCGGCCGTCCACGTGGCCGACCTCGGAGTCACCGTCTTCGCCGCCGCGAGCCCGAGCTGGCGCAGCAGCTCGTAGTAGCTCGGCCGCAGCCCGCCGCTCCCGTCGGTCAGCCCCGAGTCGAAGCGCGCGCTCCCGCCGACCCACTGGTAGATGTACATCCGCCCGATGCGCGGCCGGGCCCGGGCGATCGTGAACGCGTCGGCGATCGGGGCCGAGGTCTCGTCCTCGTCGAGGTCGACCGTCTGGCGGCCGAAGCTGTTGCGCAGCCCGACCATCGCGCCGGTCTCCTCGATCCAGAGCGTCCCGGGGACGTTCGAGAGCATCGTGTCGACGCCGGTCGAGCCGCCGTCGCGCGCATCGCCCCAGCTGTGCAGCCCCCACAGCTGCGGCGGGCTCGGCAGGGCGGCCATGAAGGTGCGGATCCAGTTCGAGAACCCGCCGGAGTCGAGGACGTCGCCCGCGACGATCGTGCAGCCCGGGCAGGCCGCGACGAGCTCCTGGTAGTAGCCGGCGGCGAGCGCCGGGGTGTTCCGCGTGGGCTGCAGCGTGTGGTTGCCCTCGTTCCACGTCGTGTAGGTGCGGACCTCGGGGAACATGGCGATGAACTGGTCGATCGAGTGGCGGAACTGCGCGCGGGTGGGGGCCGTGCACGGCCGGGACGGGCAGCGGTCGCCGGCGCTGTGCTCGAAGGCGATGTGCGGTTGCATCCCGAGTCGCGCGGTCGCGTCGAGCCACGCGCGGACCTTCGCGGGCTGGGCGGTCGCGGCGTTCCACGGGACCACGTACCGCGCGTATCCGAGGCCGAGCCGCTGCAGGCGCCCGTCGGAGAAGGACGCCGCCTGCTGGTCGGCCATGCCGACGGTCAGCGCGTGCGCGGGGGAGGCCGCGGCGGCGGTCGCGAGGACGGCGAGGGCGAGCAGGAGGAGGCGGCGGGTCACGTCCTGGATATACGACGCGGGACGCTCCGGCATCAGGTGCGACCGGCGATTCTTCGGTTCCTCTTACGGGGTGGACGGCGGGTGTACGTTGCGACCATGCCGCTCGACCACTACGGGGTCCTCGCGGGCACCCTGACGAGCCATGTCCGTGACACGCCGGACGATCAGGGCCGCTGGTACCACGTCAACCTCCAGCTCTCCGCGCCGCTCGGCTCGTACCGGTGCGCAGTCGACGTCGACAGCAAGCAGTCCGCGGTCGGCGTGCAGTGGAAGGTGCTGAAGGTCGCGTCCGCGTCGTTCGCGCCGGCGAGCACCGTCGCGACGGGCTACCACGAGCTCGCGCACACGCAGGCCGCCCGTGCCCTGGACCACATCCGCCATCCCGCGCTGATCGACAACCCCGGCTGCGTGTTCGTCGTCGCGCCGCCGGCGTGGCTGGCGAACCTGTTCCCGCGCCGGCCGTGGAAGACCGGCTCGAACATCGACGCCTCGGAGGCGCTCGAGTCGATCCTCGTCACCGGGCGCCGCACCGTCGTCTGGGGCGAGCCGTTCGAGACCGGCCTCGGGATGCACAACGTCCACCAGAACCAGGGCGACCCGCTCACCAGCCAGTGGGCCGACGAGAACGGGATCTGGCAGGACGGCGGGGTGATGGTCGAGCGCGACGACGGCGACCTCGACGCGTTCATCTCGAAGTTCAGCTCGCAGGCGTCGAGGACCGACGACGAGGGACACCCGGCATGAGCGAGGTCTCCGAGCACGACCACCCGGTCTTCGCCCGGTTCTGGAAGCGCGCCGCGCCGACGGCGGTCGCCAACGAGGACCGGGTCGCGCTGCTCGCCGCCCTCTCCGGCACGGTCGTCGAGGTCGGCGCCGGCACGGGCGTGAACTTCGCCTTCTACCCGGCGACGGTCACCCGCGTGATTGCGGTGGAGCCCGAGCCCCACCTGCGTGCCGAGGCGCTCGTGAGCGCCGGGACCGCCCCGGTTCCGGTCGACGTGGTGGAGGGGACGGCTGAGGCGCTGCCCGTCGGCGACGGCGAGTGCGACGGCGCGGTCACGTCGCTCGTGCTGTGCTCGGTCAGCGACCAGGCGGTGGCGCTCTCAGAGCTCGCGCGGGTGGTGCGGCCCGGCGGCGAGCTGCGCTTCTACGAGCACGTCGTCGCGCACAAGTCCGCGCCGGCGTCGTTTCAGCGCTGGCTGGACCGCAGCGGGATCTGGCCGCACATGGCCGCGGGCTGCCACGTGGCCCGCGACACGCTCGCGGCGATCGAAGCGTCGAGCTTCGCCGTGACCGAGCACCGCCGCTTCATGTCGGGCATCGGCCCGTTCGCGCTGCCGCACATCGCCGGCAGCGCGACCCGCAGCTAGCTCAACGCGGCCGCAGCTCGATCGGCAGCCCGTCGGCGGGGAACGGCCCCGTCGCCATGTCGATCACCGGCTCGTAGCCGGGGTCGATCCGCAGCTCGTACTTCAGAAGGAGCTGGTGCATGAGCGACTTGACCTCCATGCCGCCGAAGTGCAGTCCGATGCACTTGTGCACGTTGCCGCCGAACGGGGTCCACGCGTACTTGTGCGACTTGTCCTCGGCGCGCTCGGGGGTGAAGCGCTCGGGATCGAACGTGTCCGGGTCGTTCCAGAACGGCTCCATGCGGTGCGACGCGTACATGCCGAGCGCGATGAGCGTGCCCTTCGGGATGTACCGGCCGTAGATCTCGGTGTCCTTGACCGCCATGCGGCCGAGCATCGCGACCGGCGGGTTCATGCGCAGCGTCTCGCGGAAGGCGAGGTCCATGGAGAGGAGCGCGTCGACGTCCTCGTAGTCGAGCGTCGGCTTGCCCAGTGCGAGGGACTCCGCGCGGATCCGCTCCTGCCACTCGGGGTACTTGGCGAGGAAGTAGGCCATCATCGCGGCGGTGATGGTGCTCGTGTCGTGGGCGGCCATCATCGTGAAGATCATGTGGTTGACGACATCGCGGTCGCTGAAGCGCTCGCCGTCCTCGCTCTCGGCGTGGCAGAGCACGCTGAAGAGGTCGTTGCCGTCGCCCGCGCGCTTGGCGGGGATCTGGCGCAGGAAGAACTCCTCCATCCGCTTGCGGCTCTGCAGGCCGCGGTGCCAGCGTCCGCCGGGGACGTCCGCGCGGATCGGCGTGTTGCCGCCGACCACGAGGTTGATGAAGTCCTGGTTGACCTGGTCGGCCTCCGGGCCCAGCTCGCTGCCCATGAAGACCTCGGTGGCGATGTCCAGCGTGAGCTGCTTCAGCGCCGGGAACATGTCGATCTGGCCCGGGCGCCACGCTCCGATGCCCCGGGCGATCGCCGGATTCATCATCTCGAGGTAGGTCACGAGCCGGTCGCGCTTGAACGCCTGCTGCATGATCCGGCGGTGGTGGTGGTGCTCCTCGAAGTCCATGAGCATCACGCCGCGCTCGAAGAACGGGCCGATGAAGACCTCCCATCCCTCCGCGTTCGAGAAGGCCTTGTCACGGTTGGCGAGGACCGTCTCGATGCCGTCGGGGCCGATGACGCTGACGATCTGCAGCCCGATGACGTTGGTCCACGAGATCGGGCCGAACCGCGCGTAGCCGGTCCGGGACATCTCCAGCCCGTCCGCCATCGCGCCGAGCGTGTGGCCCAGGAAGGGGAGCCCCGGATCGCCCATGACGGGCTTCAGGCCGCTGCCCGGCGGCGGCTCGGCGAGCGGCCGTTCCTCGCGCTCGGGCATCACGGAATACAGCAGCGTCGCGGCGGCGTTGCGCGCGCGCAGGGACATGGGGGCGCTCATGGACCTGTGTCTCCTTCCACGGGTATCTGGTACGGTAGCGTGCCAGATGGACCCGGTCAACCGCCATGGACGCAGCTACGCCGGGCGCTCCGGCGAGGAGCGCGCGGCCGGGCGCCGTACCGCGCTGTTGGACGCGGCCTACGAGATCGTGGGCGAGGACGGCTGGCCCGCGCTGAGCATCGCGGCGCTCTGCAAGCAGGCCGGGCTGAACAAGCGCTACTTCTACGAGAGCTTTACCGACCTCGACGCGGCGATGGCCGCGCTCGTGGACAAGGTGGGTCGCGAGGTCGACGACGCCTCGCTCGGCGCCATGGGCTCCGGGGGCACGACGGAGGAGGTCCTGCGGTCCGGCGCCCGGGCGCTCGTCGAGTTCATGACGGACGACCCGCGGCGCGCGCGCGTGCTCTTCGAGGCCCCGCCGACGGGCGCGGTGCTCGACCAGCGCGTCGCGTCGACCCGCCGGGCGATCTCGCTCGTCGCCGCGCGCGGGCGCACGGTCTTCCCACTGGCCGGCCGGACCGGATTCGAACTACCGGCGTCGCTCATCGTCGGCGGCACGAGCCAGGCGATCCTCGACTGGCTCGAGGGGCGCATCGACTGCAGCCGTGAGGAGCTCATCGAGGGGCTCGTGACGATGCTGCTGGCGATCGGCGAGGGTCTGAGCGCCGACGGCCGCCCGAATACGTAGAGTTCCCCGACCAATGCGTCTCCGGGTTCTCCTCCTCCTGGGCGCGGTCGCGGTTCTCGCTGGGTGTGGGGAAGAGGGCGAGAAGCCGGCCACGGCTGCGACGTCCACCGCCGAGGCACCCGCGCCGCTCACGGTCACGACACCAGCTGCCGGCCGCGCGATCGATCCGGAGGACGTGGAAACCGCGTTCCGTGCGCTCCTGCGGGATGCGGGCGTCGATCTGCAGAATCCGACGGCGGCGGACGTTCCCCGCACCTGGCAGGTGGTCCGCGACTTCGCCGCCGTGCCGGTCCGGGGCACCCTCCCGGCCGAGGAGGAGGGCGACGCCGTCCTCGCGCAGTACGGCGGCGGCCCCGAGGAGTTCACGCTCGACATGACTCGCCAGTTGATCTTCGGCGACCGCGGAGACGAGGACATGGCCCAGCTGATGTGCAGCTTCGTGTTCGAGCCGACGCCCGAGCTCGACGCGCTCGGGGCGTCGGATCTCTGGTCGATCGACAGGAAGGACCTCGGCACGTTCTTCGTCGAGGCGCTGGCGATGCGTGGATTCGCGGGCGTCAACGCGCTGCGGGCGGACCCTGTGCGGCTGGATGTCGACTACGGAGGCCTGTAGCCGCTCTGTCGCGAAGGCGACGGTTCGTTCGTCGCCGCGGGCATATCGCGGCGGCGCGCCGCGCGGGAGGCTGCGGGTGTCACTCCGACCGACCCCCAAGGAGCCCCGCCATGTCCGCCCACACGC
>JAEMSV010000101.1 GCA_016462625.1 Solirubrobacteraceae bacterium
ATCGAGGACCTCGTCGGCCAGGTGCCGTACGAGAAGGTCTGGGGCCTGCTCGTCGATGGCTCGTTCGAACCGGGCCTGCCGCCCGCCGAGCCGCATCCTCTGACGGTCCGCTCCGGCGACCCTCGAGTAGACGTGCAGTCCGCGCTCGCGATGCTCGCACCCGAGTGGGGGATCCCGCCGCTGCTCGACCTCACCGAGGAGGAGGCACGCGAGGCGCTCGCCCGGGCGTCGGTCCTCGCGCTGAGCTTCGTCGCGCAGTCCGCGCGCGGCCTGGGCAAGCCGTGGGTCCCGCAGTCCGAGGTCGACAAGGCCACGTCGATCCCCGAGCGCTTCCTCATCCGCTGGCGCGGCGAGGCGAACCCCGACCACGTCAAGGCGATCGACGCCTACTGGATCAGCGCGGCCGAGCACGGCATGAACGCGTCCACCTTCACGGCACGCGTGGTGGCGTCGACGGGCGCAGATCCCGTCGCCGCGCTCTCCAGCGCGGTGGGCGCGCTGAGCGGCCCGCTGCACGGCGGCGCGCCCTCCCGCGTGCTGAAGATGCTCGACGAGGTCGAGGCGCAGGGCGACGCGGACGCGTGGGTCAAGAACGCCCTGGATTCCGGCGAGCGGCTCATGGGCTTCGGCCACCGCGTGTACCGCGCCGAGGACCCGCGGGCGCGCGTGCTCCGCCGCACGGCGAAGGAGATCGGCTCGGCCCGGTTCGAGGTCGCCGAGGCGCTCGAGCGGGCAGCGCTCGCCGAGCTCCGGGCCCGCAAGCCCGACCGCGTCCTGGCCACGAACGTGGAGTTCTGGAGCGCGGTCGTCCTCGACACCGCCGAGGTGCCCGCGGACCTGTTCACGAGCATGTTCACCTGCGCGCGGGTGGCCGGCTGGTCGGCCCACATCCTCGAGCAGAAGCGCGAGGGGAAGCTCATCCGGCCGAGCGCGAAGTACGTCGGTCCGGGCCCGCGCAGCGTGGCCGAAGTGGCCTAGAAAAGGGCGCGTTGCGGGGTCATCGGGCCCCTGGACGGATGTTCTACTCCAAAATCCCTACCAGGGGGTAGACCTCCAGGTACGGAGACGTTTACAGTTCACATGGCGCGGGCTTCGGCTCGCTCGACAGAGACATCCCGGCGCTCCCCGGCGCCGGCTTGAAGGTTGCGTGCCAGCGGCCGTTGTTCCCCCTCCAGTCGTTGGCTACAGCGCATCCGTTTCGGGGGCGGGGGTCTTGGACAGGGACCCTCGCCTCCACTTCCTTGGAGAGCTCGTGCGGGCGCTAGTGGACGGGCGGCAGCGGATCCGGCGGCGCGCCGGGCTGCTGGTCGGGCCAGTGCCCGTGCTCGTCGTAGAAGGCGCGGTTGTGGTCCTCTTCGTCGCGCTCGCGCGTGCTGCTCGCGGAGACCCGCAGCATCACGACGATGGACGCGATGCCGCCGACGACGCCGATCACGCCCCAGGTGGTGTCGATGATGCCGGCGAGGACGAACACGTCCAGACATCGTCGCAGGGATGCGCTCCTGTGCGATCCTCGGTCCATGGCCGCGCTCGAAGACGACGCCCGCGCCCTGCTCGGCGGTCGCAGTTTCGGCAACCTCGCCACGCTGCTCCCCGACGGCTCGCCGCACGTGATTCCCGTGTGGGTCGGCGCCGAGGGCGAGCACGTCGTCTTCTTCACCCAGCCCTCGTCGCGCAAGGCACGCAACATCGCCGCCGACCCGCGCGTCGCGATCTCCCTGATCGACGAGGACAACCCGTACCGCAGCCTCGCGATCCGCGGGGCCGTCACCGGCACGCTCGAGGGCGACGAGGCGCTGGCGGTCATCGACCGGATCTCACAGCGCTACACGGGCCAGGACTTTCCCATGCGCAGCGGGGTCGTCTACCTGGTCACCCCGGATCGCGTGCGGGTGACCGAGCTGCCGTTCACGCACTGATGCGCGCCGCCCTCGTCGCCGTACTCGCCGTCGTGGCGATCCCCGCCTCGGCCTCGGCCGCTGCGCCCACCCTCGGCGGGTGCCCGGTCCTCCCGTCGTCGAACGCGATCAACAGGGACATCTCCCGGGCCCCGGTCGACCAGCGCTCGAAGGCCTACATCGCGTCGATCCTCGGCAGCGGCAACCGCTTCCTGCACGCCGACTTCGGCGGCGACGGCGAGTACGGCATCCCGTTCAGCGTCGTCGATCCGGCCCAGCCGCTGGTGCCGATCACGTTCACCGCGTACGGCGACGAGAGCGACCCGGGGCCGTATCCGATCCCGTCCGACGCGCCGGTCGAGAACGGCGGGGACCGGCACGTGCTCGTCGTACAGCGCGAGAAGTGCAAGCTCTACGAGCTCTATGCCGCGGAGCGCAACGCGCGTGGCTGGAACGCGGACTCGGGCGCCGTCTACGACCTCCGATCGAACAAGCAGCGCCCGGCCGGCTGGACGTCGGCCGACGCCGCCGGCCTTCCGATCCTGCCGCTGCTCGCCCGCTACGACGAGGTCGCGGCGGGGGAGATCCGTCACGCGCTCCGGTTCACGGTTTCGCGCTCGCAGGCCGGCTACGTCGCGCCCGCCCGCCACCTCGCGTCATCGGACCGCAGCCCCAAGCTCCCGCCCATGGGCCTCCGGCTTCGCCTCAAGCGGTCGTACAAGATCAGCGGCTACACCGGGCAGTCGCGGGTGGTCCTCAACGCGCTCCGGCGCTACGGCATGATCGTGGCCGACAACGGCAGCGACTGGTTCATCTCCGGCGCGTCGGACCGCCGCTGGGATGACGAGGACCTCAACCAGCTCAAGCGCGTTCCCGGCAGCGCCTTCGAGGTCGTGCGCCACGGGCGCATCCGCCGCTAGGAGATCGTCAGCTTCTTCGTGGTCGTCGTCTTGTTCTTCGCCGTGTCCGTCGCGGTGAAGCGCAGCGTCCCCTTCAGCTTCTTGCGGCCGGAGAGCTTCTTCTTCGCGATCTTCAGCTTCAGCGCGAGCTTGCCCGGCTTCTTCGCCGTTCCACGTGCGCTGCCCAGCGTCTTCTTGCCGACGAGGAGCTCGACCACGATCGTGCCGGGCTCGTCGACGTTGACGTTCAGCGTGAGGCCCTTCTTCAGCTTCGCGCGGGTGGTGGAACCGGGCGGCGCGAGCAGCTTCAGCTTGGGGCCGAGCCGGTCGGCGGCGATGGGGGTGCCGCCCCCGCCGCCCACCGTCTGACCACCGCTGCCGGCCGGGTCGCCGCTCGGCGGCGCGCCGGCCCCGGGGCCGGCCTGGATCGCTGCGCCGAACTCGAACGCACCCACGTCGGGCACCGGTCCCTGGCTCCGGGCCCTGCCCTCGACGTCGGTGTCCCCGAGGTCGCCGACGACCGTGCCGGCGTCGATGAGCGGCGAGCCGGCGGCCGGCCGCCCGTCGGCGTCGAGGGTGAGGGCCGCGAGGTCCAGCCGTGAGCCGGTCGCCGGGCCGGAACCCGCACCGGGCACCTCAGCGGAGCTTCGGACGGCCGAGGTCGTGAGCTGGACCGCGAGCGGGCCGCCGCCCGGTCCGGAGCCGTACTCCAGGTCGACGGCGCCACGGGCCACGGTGTTGACCAGCTCGAGTGACGCCGGGGCCGCGAGGGCGTTGAAGCCCGAGATGGCCGTTCCGCCGGGCGCGAGCGCGGTGACGCCCACGAGGCGGGTCGTGTTCCCGTACACGGTGGCGCTGACCGCGATGCCGCCTGCCTTGCTGGCGATCGCCGTGCTGTTGCGCACGATGGCCTTGTCGTCGAGGCGCAGCGCCGCCGCTCCCGCGGACCGGACGGTCGTGTTCTCGATCAGGAGCGGGAGGGTCGCGCCGGGCAGCGTCTCAAGGCCGCTGCCGGTCCCGGTCTGCTCGATGATCAGGTCCCGGAGGACGTTCCCGCCGCTCGCGCGGATGACCTGTGCGGGGTCGCTGCCGGTGATGGTCGGCCGCGGCTGGCCGGGCGCTCCTCGGAGGATCGTCTGCCCGCCGGGGCTCACGAACAGGTCGTAGTCGTCGGCGTCGTACGTGCCCGGGAGCAGGGTGACGGTGTTCGGCGCCGCGGGCGGCACCGACCCGGCGCCGGTGAGCGCGGTCTTCAGTCGGCAGGGATCCCCCGCCGAGCATGCGGCGCCGGTGGACGCGTTGGGCGCCGCGAACCGCTCAAACGCGGCAGCCGGCGCCGCGCTGACACAGGTCAGTGCAAGCGCGACGGACAGGACGCGGAGAGCGGGAAGCACCCGCGCATTCTCCGTCACCGGACCGGTGAGCGCAAGCGCACCGGATACGGGTCTTACGCGTCGACCGCCTCGCCGTTCGCCGTCAGCACGACGTCGATGTTGCCGCGGGTCGCGTTGGAGTACGGGCAGACCTGGTGCGAGAGGGCGACGATCTCCTTCGCGTCCTCCGCCGACGCCTGGGGCAGCTGCACGTGCAGCTCGACGGAGAGCTTGAAGCCGCCATCGCCGGTCGGATGGAGGTTGACCTTGCTGTCGATCTCGACGTCTCCCGCCTCGACGCGCTTGCGCCGGGCGACGACGCCGATCGCGCCCTCGAAGCACGAGGCGTAGCCGACCGCGAACAGCTGCTCGGGGTTCGTGCCGCCGCCCTGGCCGCCCATCTCCGTGGGGAGGCGCAGATCGACCTCGAGCGCCCCGTCGGTCGTCGTGCCGTGGCCCTCGGCGCGGCCGCCTGTGACGTGGGCTTCGGCGGTGTAGAGCGTCTTGTCGGACATGGGGCCTCCAGAGGGGATCAGGACGCGCTGAGCGTTTCGCTCAGGACACGGTCATGCGTGGGCGCGGCTTCGTCGTGCAGTACCCGGCCTTCGTCGGTGATGCACGTCCAGATCCCGCGGCGGTCGTGCTCGCACATCGTCCGGCAGGCGAGGCCGCGATCCTCGAGCCGGCCGACGAGCCGCGACAGCGCGCTCTGGCTCAGGTGGATCTCGTCGGCGAGCTCCTGCATCCGCAGCTTGCCCTCGTCGCTCTCGACGAGCCGCTGGAGCACGGCGAAGTCGGTGGCCGAGAGCGCGTGCTCGTCGCCGAGCGCCTGGTCGAGCGCGCAGCTGACCTTCGCGTGCTTGGCGACGACGTCGCGCCAGGTCTGCTCGAGGTCACCGGACATGGACTGTCGCCAAGTGTATCGACATGCAAATCATGCTCCTGGAATATTTGCTTGCGAAGGTAGTTGCGTCTGCATATAGTGCCGACGCTCCGGCACCTCCCCTCTCCGAGGAGCACCCAGATGACCGCATCCGACACCGCCGCAGCACCGCGCTGGACCGCCCGCGAGTGGGGCGCCCTCCTGGTGCTCTGCGGGGCCCTCTTCCTCGATGGACTCGACGTCTCGATGGTCGGCGTCGCCCTGCCCAGCATCGAAGCCGACCTCGGCCTCTCCACGACGTCGCTGCAATGGATCGTCAGCGGCTACGTGCTCGGCTTCGGCGGGCTCGTGCTGCTCGGCGGTCGTGCGGCGGACCTCCTCGGGCGTCGCAAGGTCTTCCTGACGGCCGTCGCTGTCTTCACCGTGGCCTCACTGATCGGCGGCCTGGTCGACGACGGCACCGCGCTGATCGCCACCCGGTTCATCAAGGGCGTCGCGGCGGCGTTCACCGCACCGGCGGCACTCTCGATCATCACGACGCGCTTCGCCGAGGGGCCCGAGCGCAACCGCGCGCTGGCGATCTACACGGCGACCGGCGCGTCGGGCTTCTCGCTCGGGCTCGTGTTCGGCGGGCTGCTCACCGAGGTGAGCTGGCGCCTGACGTTCCTCATGCCCGTCCCGTTCGCGCTGCTGATCCTGCTGACGGCGCCGCGGCTGATCGCGAAGGACGAGCCTGCGCACCACGTCGACCGCCGCGGGTTCGACCTGCTCGGCGCGGTCACGATCGCGGCGACGACGCTGGGGTTCGCGTTCACCATCGTGTCCGCCCCCGAGGTCGGTTGGGGCTCGGCGCGCACGCTGATGTCGCTCGTCGGGGTCGCACTGCTCCTGTTCGCCTTCGTGCGCATCGAACAGCGCGCGGCGGACCCGCTGGTCCGGCTCGGGATCCTGAAGTCGCCGCCGCTCGTCCGGGCGAACATCACCATCGCCGCGCTGTTCGGCTCGTGGTGCGGCTTCCAGTTCATCGGCACGCTCTACATGCAGCAGCTGCTCGGCTGGTCACCGATGGAGATGGCGCTCGCCTTCCTCCCGGCCGGCCTGATCGTCGCGCTGGGCTCCACGCGGGTCGGCCCGCTCGTGGACCGCTTCGGCACGACCCGGATGATCACGGCGGGTATTACCTCGATGGTCGTCGCGTACATCCTGTTCCTGGGCATCGACACCGACACGCCGTACCTGACGGGGATGCTCCCGACGATGCTGTTCGCGGGCGCGGGCTTCGCGCTGGCGTTCGGCCCGCTGAACATGGCCGGGACCAACGGCATCGCCGACGAGGAGCAGGGCCTTGCCTCGGGGCTGATCACGTCGTCGCTGCAGCTTGGCGGCGCGTTCGGCCTCGCGGTGACGACGGCGGTGATCTCCGCCGGAGTCGACGCCTCCGACGCCACGGGCGCGGCGGCCGAGCTCGACGGCTACGCGCTCGGCCTCTTCGCGGCGATCACGATCGCGGCGATCGGGGCGGTCACGATGACGACCGCCCTGGTGCGGCGCCCGTCAGCCCATCCGGCCACGAAGTGAGAGCACGTTGTTGACGTACTGCTTCGTGTCGTCGTAAAGCCCGTTGCGCCGGACGCTGCCAAGTCCCTGGTAGTAGCCGGCCACCGCAGTGGCGACGTCCCCGCCGGTCTCGTTGAGCAGCTGCCTGATGAGGAGGCTGCCGGCCCGGACGTTGTCGCTCGCCGACGCGCGGTTGAGCGGCGGCTGCGCGAGGGAGCTGTTGATCCAGTCCCACGTACCGGGCATGACCTGCATGATCCCGCGGGCGCCTGCGCTCGAGGTCAGCGCGTTGTTGTTCCCGCTCTCCTGCCAGGCGATCGCGGCGGCGAGGTCGCCGGGCGCGCCGTGCTGCCCGGCGATCTGGGAGATCTGCGAGCTGGAGAGCCGCTCGCCGGTGGGGGTCGCCCCGACGCCGGTCGCGGCGGGGCCGCCTTCGGGGCCGGTGGAAGAGGCGACCGCGGCGCCGGGAACTGACGACGGAGATGACGCCGCGGCCGCGGGAGCCGCTCCGCTGGGGCGGAGCGTGGTTCCGGCCAGGATCAGGTTGGGGTCGGAGATGCCGTTCGCGACGGCCAGCGCCGCGGGGGTGGTGCCGAGCCGGGCGGCGATCGCGGAGAGCGTCTCGCCGGGCTGGATGACGGTGGTGCCCGCCGTCGGCGCGGGTGCGGCAGCCTGGGCCGCCGGTGCAGGCGCCGACGGGGCCGGGGCGGCTGGGGCCACGGGCGCGGTACCCGGCGCCGGGACGTTCAGCGTCGTGCCCGAGATGACCCAGGCGTCGGCGGCGACCCCGTTGGCGGCCGCGAGCGCGGCGGGGCTCATCCCATTCGCGGCGGCGATGCCGGAGAGCGTCTCTCCGGGCTGGACGAGGTGCGCGTCGGCCGCGGGCGTGCCGAGGCCGAAGGCGCCGAGGGCAATGATCAGCGTGCGTCGAAGCATGCCGGGGAGGTTCCCCGGTTCCCGATAACGATCTGCAATCCGGGCTGCAGCGCCCGCGTCAGCGGAGACCGGTCACGTGGCGCCCGAGCGGGGAGAAGATCTCGAGCTCGATGGCCTCGGGAGTCATGGGATGCGCGAGCAGGAAGCCCTGGCCCTCCTGGACGTGCGCGTCACGGAGCAGCTCCAGCTGCGCGCTGGTCTCGATGCCTTCCGCGAGGGTGGTCACGCCGAGATCGTCGCCGAACTGGACCAGGGTTCGCACGAGGCTGTTCGCCTGGTCGGAGGTGGCAAGCGCGTCGGTGAACGTGCGATCGATCTTCAGGCAGTCGACCGGGAACTCGTGCAGACGGCTGAGAGAGGAGTAGCCGGTGCCGAAGTCGTCGACGGAGATCCGGAGGCCGAGTGCTCGGAGCTCCCTGAGGCGGCGCATCGTCGCTTCGGGGTCCCGCATCAGGACCGATTCCGTGACCTCGAGGATCAGCGACGTGGCGGGGAGTCCCGAGCGATCCAGAGCGTCACGGACGTCCGCGAGGATGGTGTCGTCTTCGAGCTGGCGACCAGAGACGTTGACCGAGAGGTCGAGGACATGGCCACGGGCGTGCCAGGTCGCCATCTGCCGGCAGGCTGTGTGCAGCGCCCAGCGGCCGACTTCCCGGATCAGGCCGGTCCGCTCGAGGACCGGGATGAACGCGTCGGGCCATACGAGACCGGATGTCGGATGCTCCCACCTCAGCAGCGCCTCGACGCCGAGCAGGTCGAGGTCGTCAACGGCGTAGATCGGCTGGTAGACGAGGCGAAACTGATCGCTCTCGACCGCTGATCGCAGATCGGACTCCAGGTCGATCTGCCGCGAGAACTCGCGCCGCATCTCCGGCGCGAAGACGGCGTACTGATTCTTTCCGGCGGCCTTCGCGTGGTAGAGCGCCACATCTGCGTCGCGGAGCAGGCTCTCGCCGGTCGCGCCGCTCGTGGAGGCGATGCCGATAGACGTGTTGATGCAGACGGGTCCTGCCGCCGCATCCAATGCGAATGGGCTGCGCATCACGTCGATGAGGCGCTCGGCGATCTGCTCCGGCGCGACGGCACCGTCTCCGCCGTCGAGCAGGATCACGAACTCGTCGCCGCCCATCCGGCCGATGGTGTCGGCCTCGCGCAGTGCGTCCTGCATCCGGGCGGCCACGGCGACCAGCAGCTGGTCCCCGGCCTCGTGTCCCAGGGTGTCGTTGACGCTCTTGAACTCGTCGAGATCGAGGAACAGGGCCGCTCCCGTGGTGCCCTCGTCACGATCGTGCGCCAGCAGTCGCTCGATCCGATCGCTGATGAGCGCCCGGTTCGGGAGTCCGGTCAAGGCGTCATGGCTGGCGTTGTGGCGGAGCTCTCGGGTCTTCTCGCGGACCAGGTGTAGCGCGCGCACCCGGCCGGTCGCGAGCACGATGACCAGGGCCCCGAGGAGCAGGCTCAGCGTCACGCCGACGCCGAGGACGCTCAGCGCGCGAGCGTTCGTGAACACGCCGCCTGCCGCCCCGACGCTGGAGGTGGTGATCGTCCAGCCGTTGCGCAGATCGACGGTGGTGGACTGCGCGCCGTCGGCCGGCTCGCTGCTCGCGAAGGTCGCGCCGGACGCACCACCGCCGTACCGGGCTTCGACGACCGTTCCGGGATGGCCGGCCAACGCGTGCTCGAAGAGGACGCTTGGCGCGGTGAGCATGCCCACCCAGCCGAGGAACTGCTTGCGACGGGCGTCAACGGTCGTGGGCATCACACCACCGCGGTACAGCGGCGTCTGGACGCTCAACAGCTTGCCGGGTCCGGTCCCGAACGGCACGTAACTCGCCTCGCCAGAGTCCCGCGCGCTGAGCGTCTCCGCAGAGAGGGCGCCCTCGCAGAAATCGGTGCCCGCGGGAAGCTCGAGCCCGCCCGGGCGCTTCTGACCCACAAGCGGGAAGCAGTAGTGCGACCGCGCTCCGGCCGGCACGACCTCGAAGGAGCCGTCCTCGCCCAGCCGGCCGGCAGGGTCGGTGACGGCCTTGGCCGCGAAGGCCGACAGCTCCTTGGCCGGGACGAACACCCCGAGACCGATGGCCCCCAGCTCGGGGTAGCGCGTAAACGCGTCGATCGAGCGCGTCCATCCGCGGAACTCGGCGTTGGACATATCCGGATCGCGAACGAGGAAGGCGCCCGTGCTGATCACCAGGTCCTGCTCGCGCTGGATCGAGAGCTTCAGCGTCGACACGATCTCGGCGGAGGCGCGCTCGACCGCACGCTGTGACCGCTCGCGGTCGTTGTTCGCGACCACGGCCGCCACGAGCAGCGCGCTCACGACACCGGCGATCACGATCAAGAAGGCCAGCGTCGCCCACGTGTAATGGCGTCGCCAGTGCGTGACACCGACCACGTTCGCTACGGGCTTCATGGGCCTCCGAGGGGATTGAGGCCAGAAGTGGACTCCCTCGAGCTATCGGTGCACCACTGCGCCGATCGCAGGGGTTGCGGGGACGCTGGACGTTTGTCCAGCGATCACCTCACGAGGTGCGGGTACCCCGTCGCGCGACCCTGGAAGGACAGGATCTTCGGGTTCTGCACCTCGCCGTCGCGGATCTCGACCGCCCGGCGGATGACCTCACTGGCGTCCCATGCGGCGTGGCCGGCCATCACGATGGGCAGGAAGTCCAGCAGCGCCTCGCTGTTCTCCCAGGTCGCCGAGTTCCACAGGAACGACGGGCTGTGGTCCACGCCGTAGTAGTGCTTGTTGCCGCCGACCGAGAACATCGGCTCGGCGAACGACGTCGGCCGCGCCCACTCGAACGCCATGCCCTCGTCGCACGAGACGTCGATGAACAGCGCTCCGGCGGCGAACCGCTCGAGGTCATCGTCCATGACGAACATGAGCGGCTCCTCGGTGTCCTGGAAGATGCAGTTGACGATCACGTCGTACTGCGCGAGGACCTCGGCCAGCGGCCCCGGCTCGGGGCCGACGAGCGCGAGGGTCCGGCTCGGCTCCTCGGGATCGCGCGCGAAGTGCTGCATGCGCACCGAGGCGAACGGAGACGCCACCGCCGCGACGTTGCGCTGCGTCATCACCGTCACGTCGCTGATGCCCAGGGCGGAGAGTCCGCGCACCGCGCCGCGTGCCGTGGCCCCGAAGCTGATGACGGCGGCGCGCAGCCGGCGGCCGTAGTCGCCGGTCAGGCCGAGCAGCTCCAGCGCGTGCAGCACGGAGCAGTAGCCGGCGAGCTCGTTGTTCTTGTGGAACACGTGGACGCTGAAGTTCCCTTCGGGGGTCCAGTGGTTCATCGCCTCCCACGCGATGAGCGTGATCCGGTTGTCGATCGCGACCTGCGTCATCTCCTGGTCCTGCACGCAGTGCGGCCAGCCCCAGACGACCTGGCCGGGGCGCAGGCTCCGCAGATCCTCCGCGAGGGGCTTGGGGAGGACGAGGATCTCGCACTGATCGAACAGCTCCTCGCGGGAGCGCATCGCACCGACGAGCGGCGCGAGGTCCGCGTCGGAGAAGCCGAACTGCTCGCCGTAGCCTGATTCGAGGGAGATCCGGGCACGCAGCCCGCTGTCGATCCGTGCGATGTGCGCCGGGTGGATCGGGAGCCGGCGTTCGTCCGGCTTGCGGGACGTCGCGACGACGCCGAGAGTGAGCTGTTCGATGGGTTTGAGTCTAGGCCCGGACCGCGCTGCCAGGATCGTCGGATGACCGTGTGGCCTGTCTACGTTGAGGATGGCAGCTGGCCTGCTGCGGGGCGCACTTCGCGGTCGGCGATCGCGTGGATCTGGAGCTGTCGCCCGAGGGGTTGTGACGAAAACGGGCCCCAGGGGCCCGATCTCGTCATCACCCCCTCGAAACGCCGAGGGCCCGGCAGATGCCGGGCCCTCGGGTACTGCGAAGCGCGTGGCGCTTCTTACATCATGCCGCCCATGCCGCCCATGTCGGGCATGCCGCCACCGGCGCCGTCACCCTGGTCGGCGACCTCGGCCACGATGGCCTCGGTCGTCAGGATGTTCTTGGCGATCGACGCGGCGTTCTGCAGCGCGGAACGCGTGACCATGGCCGGGTCGATGACGCCCTCGGCGACGAGATCGACGATCTCGTTGCTGGCGGCGTTCAGGCCGAAGCCCTTCTTCGCCTTGCGGACGTCGTTGACGACGACCGAGCCCTCGAGGCCGGCGTTGAACGCGATCTGACGGAGCGGCTCTTCGAGCGCGCGGAGCACGATCTTCGCGCCCGTCTTCTCGTCGTCGTCGTACTCGTCGAGCTTGATCGCGGACTCGGCCTGGAGCAGCGCGACGCCGCCACCGGGGACGATGCCCTCCTCGAGCGCGGCGCGCGTGGCCTGCAGCGCGTCCTCGACGCGGTGCTTCTTCTCCTTGACCTCCGTCTCGGTCGCGGCGCCGACCTTGACGACGGCGACACCCCCGGACAGCTTGGCCAGGCGCTCCTGCAGCTTCTCGCGATCGAAGTCCGAGTCGGTGTTCTCGACCTCGTTCTTGATCTGCGTGATGCGGCCCTTGATCGCGGACGTCTCACCCGAGCCGTCGACGATGGTCGTGTTGTCCTTGCCGACGACAACGCGACGCGCGCGGCCGAGCTGCGAGATCTGCGTGTTCTCGAGCTTGAGGCCGAGGTCCTCGGTGATGACCTCGCCGCCCGTGAGGATCGCGATGTCCTCGAGCATGCGCTTGCGGCGATCGCCGAAGCCCGGCGCCTTGACGGCGACGCCCGTGAACGTGCCACGGAGCTTGTTCACGACGAGCGTCGCGAGGGACTCGCCCTCGACGTCCTCGGCGATGATCAGCAGCGGCTTGCCGGACTGGATGACGGCCTCGAGGACCGGCAGCACGTCGCGGACGGAACCGATCTTGGAGTTCGCGATGAGGATGTACGGATCCTCGAGCACGGCCTCCATGCGGTCCTGGTCGGTGACCATGTAGGGCGAGATGTAGCCCTTGTCGAACTGCATGCCCTCGGTGAACTCGAGCTCCAGGCCGAACGTCTGGCCCTCCTCGACGTTCACGACGCCGTCCTTGCCGACCTTCTCGATGGCGTCAGCGATGACGTCACCGATCTCGTCGTCACCGGCGGAGATCGTGGCGACGCGGGCGATCTGGTCCTTGCCGCCGACCGTCTTCGCCTGCTTGCCGATGTTCTCGACGACCGAGTTGACGGCCTTCTCGATGCCGCGCTTGAGCGCGAGCGGGTTCGCACCAGCGGTGACGTTCTTCAGACCCTGGCGGACGATCGCCTGGGCGAGCACCGTCGCGGTCGTCGTGCCGTCGCCGGCGACGTCGTTGGTGGCCGTGGCGACCTCGCGGACGAGCTGGGCGCCCTGGTTCTCGAAGACGTCCTGGACCTCGATCTCACGCGCGATGGTCACACCATCGTTGGTGATGGTCGGGGCGCCGAACTTCTTGTCGAGGACGACGTAGCGACCCTTCGGGCCGAGCGTGACCTTGACGGCATTGGCGACGGCGTCGACGCCGGCCTCGAGGGCCTTGCGCGCGTCGCTGTCGTACTTCAGTTCCTTGTGAGCCATGTGTCTCCAGTTCTCCTAAGACTCGATCTTCGCCAGGACGTCCGACTCGCGGAGGACCAGGAGGTCCTCGCCGTCGACCTTGATCTCCGTGCCGCCGTACTTGCTGTACAGGACGGTGTCGCCCTTGCTGACGTCGAGCGGAATGCGCTTGTCGCCGTCCTCGTCGAAACG
>JAEMSV010000025.1 GCA_016462625.1 Solirubrobacteraceae bacterium
GACCCAGACGTCGCCGCGCCCGGGGGTCCCGCCGCGTGGCACCGTGACCGGGGCCGTGACGCCGGGGGCGTCGGTGCCGTCGGCGATCGCCCGCAGTCCGCGGGCGGCGCCTTCGCGGTCGCGCGTAGTCACCCCGGCGCGGACGGGGCCGATCCCGCGGCGTCGCGCGAGCGTATGTGCGACGTCGGCGAGCGGGGCGTCGTCATCCTCGATCCAGGCGGCGAGTGCCGCGGCCTCAGCGCGCAGGCGCGGCTCGGTCGCCGCCGAGACGAGCAGGGTCACCGGCGCGCCGTCCGCGTCCGGCGCCGCGGGCCGAGCCGGCTCGGAGGGCTCCTCGAGGACGACGTGCGCGTTGGTCCCGCCGAAGCCGAACGCGGACACGCCGGCCCGCGCCACGCCGTCGTGGCGAGGCCACCCGCGGGGCTCGGTCACGACGTCGAGGCGCGCCCGGTCGAACGCGATGTGCGGGTTGGGGCCCGCATAGTTGATGCTCGGCGGCAGCAGGTCGTGGTGCAGCGCGAGCACGACCTTGATGAGCCCCGCGATCCCGGCCGCGCCCTCGAGGTGCCCCAGGTTGCTCTTGACCGACCCGAGGAGGAGCGGCTGGTCGGCGTCGCGTCCGGCGCCGAGGACCGCGGCGAGCGCGCCGGCCTCGATCGGGTCGCCCAGCAGCGTGCCCGTGCCGTGCGCCTCGACGTAGTCGACCGTGCGCGGGTCGAGCCCGGCGCGCGCGTAGACCGCGCGCAGCAGCGCCTCCTGGGCGAGTGGGTTCGGCGCCATCATCCCGTTGGAGCGCCCGTCGGAGTTCACGCCCGACCCGCGGACGACGGCCAGCACGCGGTCGCCGTCGCGGCGCGCGTCGCGCAGGCGCTTGAGCACCACGACCCCGCAGCCCTCGGCTCGGACGATGCCGTCGGCATCGGCGCTGAACGGCTTGCAGCGGCCGTCGGGCGCGAGCGCGCCCGCCTGGTCGAAGCTGATCGTGATCGCGGGGGAGAGCAGGAGGTTGACGCCGCCGACCAGTGCCTGGTCGATGTCGCCGTCGGCGATCGCGCGAGCGGCCTGGTGGACGGCGACGAGCGAGGACGAGCACGCGGTGTCCGTCGTCATGCTGGGCCCGCGCAGATCGAGCAGGTAGGAGAGGCGGTTGGCGGCGATGCTGAGCGCCGACCCGGTGCTCGTCCACGCGTCGACGCGCTGGAGCTCTGCTGTCGTGAGGTGGCTGTACTCGTTGGCGCACATCCCGACGAAGACGCCGGTCGCGCTCCCCTTCAGCGCCGCCGGGGCGATCCCGGCGTGCAGCAGCGCCTCGTGGGCGACCTCGAGCAGGAGCCGCTGCTGCGGGTCCATCAACTGGGCCTCGCGCGGCGTGATCCCGAAGAACTCCGCGTCGAACCCGGCGACGTCGGCGAGGAAGCCACCGCGGCGCGTCGCGCCCTCGAGCGCTGCCTGACTCGCCGGATCGCTCGGCGTGAACTGCTCCCACCGGCCGACGGGGACCTCGCCGACGGCGTCGTCACCGGCGAGCAGGAGCCGCCACAGCGCATCCGGCCCCTCGATCCCGCCCGGCAGGCGGCACCCGAGGCCCACGATCGCGACCTCGTCGCCGGCACCGGCGGGCGGGGCCTTCGTCTCACTGCCGCTCGGCGTGGTCGCCTCGTCCCCATGCAGCAGCCGCCGCGCGAGCAGCGTGATGGTCGGCGTCGTCCACACGAGCGTCGCATCGAGCTCGCGGTCGAGGTGGTCCTCGAGGTCGGCGACCAGCGCGACCGCATCGCGTGAGGCCAGGCCCAGCTCGGTCAGCGGGCGATCGGGATCGATCGCGGCGGGCTCGGCGCCCACCGCGTCGGCCACCGCCTGCTGCAGCCAGGCGATGAGCTCATGCTCGCGCGGGTCGGTCACGCGACCCCTCCGGTCTGGCGCTCGACCCGGCGCAGCCCACCTTCGAGGTACTGCGACCGGGTCGCCTGGCGGGCGATCTTCCCGCTCGACGTGCGCGGGACCGTGTGCGGATCGACCAGGACGAAGTCGAACAGCGCGACCGCGTGCTGGAGCGAGACCGCGTGCCGCGCCGCGGCGGCGATCTGGTCGAGGCGGGCCGCGGCGCCTTCGGCGTCGCGGTGACGCTCGGCGACCACGACCAGCCCCTCACCGTCTCCGTCTGACACGGCGAATGCCGCGAGGCGATGCGCGGCGATGTCCGCGTGCGCCTCCTCGACCGTCGCCTCGATGTCGTTCGGATAGATGTTCCGCCCGTCGACGATGATCGTGTCCTTCATGCGGCCGGTGATGTAGAGCTCACCGTCGACGATCACGCCGAGGTCGCCCGTGCGCAGCCAGCCGTGGGCCGGCTCGAAGCCCGGCCGGCCGAGCGTGGCGCCGAACGTGGAGCTCGAGTCCGCCGGGTCGCCCCAGTAGCCGATCCCGACGTTCGGCCCGTGCACCCAGATCTCGCCGACGTCGCCGTCGATGCAGCGGTCTCGCGTGACTGGGTCGGCGATCGCGACGTGCTGGCCGAACGGCACCCCGCATGAGACGAGCGCGGTCGAGCGGCCGTCGGCGGCCGGAACCGCGCGGTGCTCCTGGAGGGCGGCCGCGTCGACCTCGAGCACGCGCGCCGGGCGGTCGAGGGAGGTCGTCGACACGAAGACGGTCGCCTCCGCGAGCCCGTAGGACGGGCGGACGACCTCGGGCCGCAGTCCGCACTGCGAGAACGTGTCGACGAACTCCGCCATCGTCCGCGGGCGCACCGGCTCTGCGCCGTTGAGCATCCCGCGAACTCCGGAGAGGTCGAGCGCCTCTCGGTCGGCCGGCCGGATCCGCTTGGCGGCGTACCCGAACGCGAAGTTCGGAGCGGCCGTGAACGGGTTCGGCTGCTCCGCGATCGCGCGCATCCACCGGATCGGCCGCTGGATGAACGCGAGCGGATCGAACACGTGCCCGGTCCCGCCGACCGTCAGCGGCACGACGATGCCGAGCAGGAGGCCCATGTCGTGGAACAGGGGCAGCCAGCTCACGCCGGTGTTGTGGTCGGCCGGGTGCACGCCGAAGCCCTGCGCGATCTGCCGCGCGTTCGCCGCGAGGTTGCCCTGCGTGAGCCGGACTCCCGCGGGCGCCCGGGTCGAGCCCGACGTGTACTGCAGGTACGCGAGTCGATCGGCCGTGAGCGTGGCCGGGCGCTCATACCCGGCGGCGATGTCCGCGCGCCCGGCGAGCTCGTCGACGCACAGGACGTGCGCGCCGTGCTCGGCGACGGCCGCCTCGACCGTCTCCCGGTCGGCCCGGACGGTCAGGACGCACGCCGGGCGGCAGTCGGCCAGGACACCGCGCAGGCGGTCGGCCTGCCCGATGTGCTCGGGGTCGAAGAGCGGGACGCCGACGGCGGCCGACCGGAGCGTCCCGAGGAAGCCTGCCGCGTACGCGGTACCCGGCGGCGTCAGGATCGCCACGCGATCACCCGGCCGGGTCACCTCGGCCAGGCGTGCCGCGATCGCCCGCGACCAGACGGCGAGCTCGGCGTGGGTGACCGCGTGCTCGATGCCCGCGCGGTCACTGGCGTAGTCGACGAAGCGCCACGCGACGCGGTCGGGCCGGGCGACGGCCCAGTGGTCCAGCAGATCTGGCACCAACGCGTCGTCGTGCATCCCGCGAAGCTCGCGGGAGGGAACGGCGATCGTGGTCGGCACCGGCGGCAGCGCTGTCACGCGGAGCCTCCGAACGACCGTGAATCAGCGCATGCCGACGCGGGTCTCCGGTGCCGGGAGGCAGCGGATAGCCACGTGGCAGCGACCACGGACGCTCGGTTTTGCGCACGGCTAGGACAGGTGCTCGGACAGAGACACGGACAGAGCAAGCGATCCACCCCCCGGGATACCTATGTGCGGCGTTCCCCCCTGGATTCCGCACGGGCTTGCGAGACGGAACTTACCATTACCGAACGTTCGGTCAAGAGCGAATTTGCCGACCTGTCAGAACGCCGCCCGGTGCACCGTCAAGCGGGGCGACCGGAGTGAGGCGTCGACGCTCACGGCCGCCGCGTGTCCTGCGTCGAGGTCGAGATCGGTGACGAGCAGGGGCGCCAGCTCGTCCGGCAGCACGACCGGTCGCCACTCGTCCTCGGGTGGCGAAGGCCCGACGGCGACCCGCTCGAGGCCCACCGCGATGCCCAGTCCGGTGACCTTGGCGGCGGCCTCCTTGCGGGTCCACATCGCGAGCCGCTCGCGGTCCGGGTCGGGGTCGAGCGCCGTCGTGTCCCACTCGTCCTCGGCAAAGACCAGGCGCCGGGGTCGCTCCCAGTTCATGCCCGGACGGACCACCTCGACGTCGACGCCGATCGGCGTGCGCGAGGTCAGTCCGACGACGACGAGCGAACCCGAGTGCGCAAGGTTGACCTGCGGGGGCTCCAGGCCGCCGGGGGCGTCGACGGCCGGCTTGCCGTGATCGGTGGCCCCGCACACCGCGCAGCGGCGCGTGATGCGCACGTCGCGCGGCGCGACGCCGAGCAGCCGGGCACAGCGGCGGCGCAGGAGCGCGTGGGCGACGGTCCCGCGGCGCCGATCGTCGGGGCGGACGAGGAGCTCCAGCAGGTCCGTCGTCGCGACGTCGAGGTCCGCGCGCAGCGCGTCGAGCGTCTCTGGCAGCAGGTCGATGTCCGCCCACCAGACCTCGACCTCGTCGTCGGCGGGCGCCGGGCGCGGGGCGGAGGGATCGATGGCGGTCGGAGCGTCCACGGGCTCGTGTTGCACGGTACGCGCCGACGCAAGTGCGACCGGTTTGCTGGGAAATCTCGTCACGGCTTGTTAGGGTCGCGGCTCGAGCGCCGGGCGGGGGAAACGGCCGAGTGCTCAGACACTGTCCGGTCTGTAGGGGGAAAGATGTTGCGACGGCTGCTCGCAGTCGCTGTGCTGATGGTCGCCGCGTGCGTCGCGGCGCCCGCGTCTGCGTTCGCGGACGGCGTGGCGACGCCTCGGTGGGTGTGGATCAAGAGCAAGGACGGCGCGCCGATCCACAGCCTCGTCGTCGTGCCGAAGCACACGGCGCCCGGCGTCAAACGGCCCGCGGTCGCGTTTGCCGCCGCCTGGAACGGCGGTGCAGAGCAGAACACCGTGCCGGCCTACCGGCTCGCCCAGCGGGGTTACGTCGTCGTCTCGTACACGACGCGCGGCACCGGGAAGGACGGCAAGGGCAAGATCAACATGGGCGGCCCGAAGGACGTCGAGGACATGCAGGCCGTCATCGACTGGATGCTCGCCAACCAGCCCGTCGACGAGCAGCGCATAGGCGCTGCCGGAATCTCCTACGGGGCAGGGATCGCGCTCATCACCGCGGCGGTCGACAAGCGGATCCGCAGCGTCGCGTCGATGAGCGGGTGGACCGACCTGGGGCGCGCGCTCTACCCGCACGAGACGCGGAACTCGTGGGCCGGATTCATCCTCTGGGCCTCGGCGCGAACCGCCTCCCACGTCGACGGCGACTTCCTTCGCGTGTTCAAGAACTTCTTCTCGAACCGTGACACCGAGGACACGCTGGCGTTCGCGCGCGGCCGGTCGCCGGTCACGTACATCGACCAGCTCAACGCGAACCGTCCCGCCGTGATGCTGTCGCAGAACTGGAACGAGCTGGCGTTCCCGCCCGACCAGATCATCGACTACTTCCAGCAGATCACGGGCCCCAAGCTGATGCTCCTGCGTCCCGGCGACCACGTCGGGCAGGAGACGCTCGGAGAGGTGGGCTTCTACAACCCGGTCTTCAACCGGCTGTATCGCTGGTTCGACGACACACTGGCGACGCCCGAGAAGCGCGAGGCGGCGGGCTCGCGGATCGAGATCCAGCCCCGCGCGCCGGAAGGGGAGCGACAGCTCGAGACGTACACGGACTGGTCACAGGTCAGCACCGGGACGCGCCGCTGGTACCTCGGCGGCGTGGCGAACCGGCGCGGGGACTCGGCGATGGGCGACGCGCCCGCCACGGGCTGGTCCACCACGCTGAAGCCGGGCTACAACGCCGTCAACTACGCCGGTGGGCCGATCATCTCGCACTGGACCGAGGTCTGGTGGGGGCGGCCGATGTGGGGCGATCCCAACGTGGTCGATCGCAAGTCGACGGCGATGTGGTTCAGCCCGCCGGTCACCGACTGGGTGCGCTTGCGCGGGGAGCCGCGGATCCACCTGACGATCACGCCGACCCACAGGGTCGGGACGATCGTGCCGGTCCTCTGGTCGGTCGGAGCCGACGGCAAGGCGCGGCACATCACGCACGCGCCGTACACGTGGCGCAACGCGACGCCGGGGAAGCCGTTCACCCTCGACCTGCCGCTGCGCCCCAACGCGTTCAACGTCCCGCCGGGCCACCGGATCCTGCTCGCCACGAGCACGTGGGAGGCCAACTACTTCTTCGAGAAGAACCCGATGGGCAGCCGGATCACGTTCGGCTCGCCGGAGGGGGATCCGGCCTGGATCGAACTGCCGACGCGCTAGTTCAGCGTCGCGCGGAGCTGCGCGAACATGCGCCGCTCGGTCGTGCGGGCGTCGTCCTTCATCGGCATCGCGAGGCGCAGCTCGGCCGCGCGGAGCGCGAGCGGGAGGTCGCCGCCGCGGCGGCCGCGCCGGACCAGCTCGCCGAGGATCGTGAACGCGATCTGGTGTGAGCAGCGCCACCGCAGCTGGCCGACAGGCGCGACGCAGACCCGGTCATCCGCCGGGCGCGAGAAGTCCAGGGCCATCGGCTCGGCGACCTGGCGGTGCGCGACGACGTGGCCGCCGGCGTGCTGCGCGATGCCGAGCTCGACGCCGGCGCGCCGTGCGACCTCGACGGCGATGACGGCCAGCGCGAGGGGATGGCCCTCGCCGGTCGCGAGCACGCTGTCGACGGTGAGCCCGCGGTGGCCGATGACCGAGTCGCGGGTGGCGAACGCCTCCATGGTGATCGCGACCTCCGCGATCTGCTCGCGGGCCGGAAGCGTGTCCGCGCCGTGCATCTCGTCGGCCAGGCGATCGAGCGCCGCCTCCAGATCCTCGAGGTCCCCGCCCATCAGGTCGTGGCCGAGCGCGAGCGCGAGCTGGGCGTGCGTCGGGCAGCTCGCGCGGGCCGCAGTGGCGAAGGACGTGTGCGGGAGGGGCTCCATGGTTAGGGGAGCCTAACACCAACCGGCCGAGTCGGGATGGACGCCGCGCAAACGGAAAACCGTTGGTAGCCTTGCCGCAATATGCAAGGTGTACTTGACAGCTCTGCAGGCTTCGACCGCGCCCGGCTGCGGGCGCTCGCACTCGCCGTGATCGCGGCGGTTGTGGGGGTGGGAATGGCGGCGCCGGCGGCGGACGCCGCGCCCAAGCGGGTCGTCGCGCTCGAGTGGGAGTACGTCGAGGATCTGCTCGCGGTCGGGGTGACGCCGGTGGGCGCCGCCGACCTGGGCGGGTTCAGGACCTGGGTCGCCATTCGCCTGCCCGGAGGCATCAAGGACGTCGGCACCCGGCAGGAGCCGAGCCTCGAGCGCATTGCGGCGCTGAAGCCGGACCTCATCATCACGCCGACCTTCCGGAGCGCGAAGACGCTGGAGACGCTCCGCAAGATCGCGCCGACGATGGCCCTCGAGCCCTACCCGGCCGGTCGTCGCACCGACGAGCAGTACGTCGCGATGGTCAACAACTTCCGCCGGATCGCCAAGCGCGTCGGCCGGTCCGCGCGCGGTGAACGCGTCATCTCCGATCTCGCCCGCACGCAGCGCTCCCTCAAGGCCAAGCTCAGGCGCGGAGGCCGGTCGAGGATCAAGGTGACGGTCATCCAGCCCGGCGGGACCGTCGGCTCGCCGCAGCTGCGGCTGTTCACGCGCAACTCGCTGACGAACGGCGTGCTCCGCCGTCTCGGGCTGCGCAACAACTGGACCGTGCGCAACGAGAAGTACGGCTTCTCGACGGTCGGCATGGAGGCGCTGCGCCGCGTGCAGAACGGCTGGGCCGCCTTCATCTACCCGTCGCAGTACGCGTCGACCGTCAAGCGCTTCACGTCGCAGGCGTCCTTCCGGAATCTGAACATGGTCAAGAAGCGCCGGGTTCGCTCGATCGCCGGCAACACGTGGCCGTTCGGCGGGCCGATCTCGACGAAGCTCTACGCACAACGGCTCGCCGCGGCGCTGCTGAAGCGCTAACGGCGCGCGGCGCGCGCCAGCGGCACGCACATCGGCGTGCCGCTCACCGGGTCTGGGATGACCTGGCATCGCACGCCGAAGACCGCTTCGACGAGCCCGGCGTCGACGACGTCCACAGGCGCGCCGGCGGTGTGGATCTCACCATCGCGCAGTGCCACGAGGTGATGGGCGTAGCGGGCGGCCTGGTTGAGGTCGTGGACGACCATGACCACGGTGCGGCCGTCGCGCTCGTGGAGCTCCTCGAGCAGGTCGAGGACCTCGAGCTGGTGCGCGAGGTCGAGGAACGTCGTGGGCTCGTCGAGCAGCAGGAGCTCGGTGTCCTGGGCGAGCGCCATCGCGATCCACGCGCGCTGGCGCTGGCCGCCGGAGAGGGAGTCGAGCGGGCGCTCGCGCAGCTCGCTCGTGCCGGTTGCGCCCAGCGCCCAGTCGATGCGCTCGCGATCGTGGTCGGACAGGGTGCGCAGCATGCGCGAGTGCGGGTAGCGGCCGCGTGCGACGAGGTCGCCCACCGTGACGCCGTCGGGCGAGACGGGCGACTGCGGGAGCAGGCCGAGCCGCTTGGCGACCTCCCGGGTGGGGAGGCGGTGGATGTCCTCGCCGTCGAGCAGGACCTTCCCGGCCTTCGGCTCGAGGAGTCGCGCGAGCGTCCGCAGGAGCGTGGATTTGCCGCTGGCGTTCGCGCCGACGATCGCGGTGATCTGTCCCGGGGGGATCTCGAGGTTCAGGCCGCGGAGGACGTCGTGGCGGGCGTAGGAGACGGCGAGGCCGTCTGCGCGCAGGCTCATCGGGGCTCCGGTCACACCGCCACCCTAGCGGTCTTAGGGTAGCCTAAGCAGCGTGCGCTTAGGCAACCGTTCACGAGGCATAAGGTGAGCTTGACAGATGTGCGCGCGCCGCACGCGGCGTCGTCGCAGCGGCCCCGCACGTCGCCCACGGCGCTGCAGACGCAGCTGGCCGAGGGCACCACATCCGCCGCCGTCACGTTCGCCGGGCAGGGGGTGGACGCGCTCGGTGAGCTGCGGGTGCTCGCCGGGCAGCGCCCCGATCTCCGGCCAGGGCTGCTGCTCGCGGCGGATCTCCTGTCCGCGTGGGCCCAGGAGCCGCACGTCGCCGACGCCGGCGTCCTGCGCCACGGGTTCGACGTCGCCCGCTGGGTGGACGATCCCGAGAGCGCTCCGGACGAGGCGTACCTCCGGTCGGCCGCCGTGTCGCACCCACTGATCCTGCTGGCCCAGGCGCTGGTGTGGCGAACGCTCGTCGCCGACGGGCTGGATGCGCGCGGCGTCGCGGCACTGGCCGGGCACTCGCAGGGTGTGCTGGCCGCGCTGATGGTCAGCGAGGCCGGAGGCGCTTCGATCGACGATGGGCTGTTGACGCGGTGGCTGCGGATCGCTGCCGGTCAGGGGCTGTTGAGCGCGCGGGTCCGCGAGGCCGCGCGCCCCGGAGCCGACGGTGCGCCCGTCACGCCGATGGCCGCCATCGCCGGCGTTCGCGAGGCGCGGCTGCGCCCGGTGCTCGACGCGGTCAACGCCGACGTGGCGCCCGGCGCCGCGGCATCGCTGGCCCTGATCAACGCGCCCGACCGGCTGGTCGTCAGCGGCGCACCGGCGACCCTTGCGCTCCTGCACGCGCGGCTCGACGAGCAGGCGGCGGAGGAAGAGGCCGCACGGCGGGCGGGCCGGCGTGGCGGTGCGCCACTGCGGTTCACGTGGAACGCGGTCGCCGTCGATGTCCCGTTCCATGCGCCGGGGCGCGAGCATGCGGCTGAGGCGTACCGCGCCTGGCTGGAGACCGACGGACTGCTCCCGGAGCCGCGCGACCTCGCGCTTACGGTGCTGGATCCGGCGACGGGCGAGGACCTGCGCGAGACCGGCGATCTCGCCGGATCGCTGGCGGCCGGGCACTTCTCGCGCCCGGTGCGCTGGGATCTCGTGACGCGTGCCCTGGATGCCCGCGGCGCCGCGTGGATCCTCGACGTCGGCCCGGGAACCGGCGTCGCGGAAGTCACCGCGCGCAACCTGCGCGGCCGCGGGCCGCACGTCCTCGCACTCGCCTCTCCGGAAGGCCGACGCCGGCTGGCGACCCCGGGTGCCGCACCGGCCGGACCCGACACGCGGTACGCCGACTTCGCGCCGTCGGTGGTCGAGCTGCCCGACGGGACCCGGCGGCTGGACAACCGCTACGTCCGCGCCACCGGCCAGTCCCCGGTGATCCTGCCCGGGATGACGCCGACGACCTCGGACGCCGGCATCGTCGCCGCGGCCGCGAACGCGGGCTTCACCGCGGAGCTCGCCGGTGCCGGGCAGGCCGACGCGACGACGTTCGCACGCCGGATCGTCGAGCTCCGTGAGCTGCTCGAGCCCGGGGTGGAGGTCGCGTTCAACACCTTGCTGCTCGATCGGCACCTGTGGGAGCTGCACATCTCCCGCGAGGACCTCGTGCTCGCGGCGCGCCGCGCGGGCGCGCCGCTGTCCGGGCTGACGGTGTCGGCCGGGATCCCGGACGTCGAGGACGCGATCGCGCTGCTCGACCGGCTCGTCGCGCACGGCATGGCGCGCAACGCCTTCAAGCCCGGCACCGCCGAGCAGGTCCGCCAGCTGCTCGACCTCGCCGACGCCGCGCCGTACCACACGATCATCGTGCACCTGGAGGGCGGGAAGGCCGGCGGCCACCACTCGTGGGAGGACCTCGACGAGCTGCTGCTCGAGACCTACCACGAGCTGCGCCGACGCCCCAACGTCCTGCTCTGCGTCGGCGGGGGCATCGCGACGCCGGAGCGCGCCACGGCGCTGCTGACCGGCACGTGGGCGCGCGCGCACGACGAACCGGACATGCCCGTCGACGGCGTGCTGCTCGGCTCGGTGACGATGGCGTGCGCCGAAGCCACGGCGTCGCCGCAGGTCAAGCAGGCACTCGTCGCGGCGGACGGCAGTGCCGACTGGATCGCGCGCCGGGCGAACGCGGGCGGAGTCACGTCGGCGCGCAGCAACCTGAACGCCGACATCCACCTGCTCGACAACCACGCGGCGCGGGTGGGGATCCTCCTGGAGGAGGTCGCAGGCGACGACGATGCGGTCACCGCGCGGCGCGAGGAGATCATCGACGTCCTCTCGCGGACCGCGAAGCCGTACTTCGGCGACCTGCACGACCTGTCGTACACCGCCGTCCTCGCGCGCTTCGCCGAGCTGGCGGCGACGGGGCGCCACGGCCGCTACGACGACGGCGCGTGGGGCCACGTCGACTGGCGGGCGCGGGCGCTCGACCTGTACCACCGGTTCGCCGCGCGGCTGGACCCGAGCGACCGCGGGCCGATCGAGCCGCCGGTCGCCGTGCCTGGGGATCTCGACGATCCTGCCGCGGCGCTCGCCACGTTCTGCGCCCGCTACCCGGCGGCGGCGACGACGCTGCTGCATCCCGCCGACGCGCAGTACGTGCTCGAGGTCTGCGACCGGCCGGGCAAGCCGGTGCCGTTCGTCCCCGTCGTCGACCGCGAGGTCCGGCGCTGGTACATGGCTGACGCACTCTGGCAGGCGCAAGACGACCGGCTCGACGCCGGCGCGGTGATCGTGATCCCCGGGCCCGATGGCGTGCGCGGCATCGAGCGCGCCGACGAGCCCGTGGCCGAGCTGCTCGGCCGGTTCGAGTCCGACGCGCTCGCCACGCTGCTCGCCGGTGGCGTCGGCGTGACGCTTCGCGACCGCCTGGCCGACGGCGGCGTCGCGCCCGAGCCGCTGCGCGGGATCGCGACGGGTGCGCTTGGCGCCATCGCCGCACTGTGTGTCGCGCCGTCGATCGTCGGTGCCGAGGGCGCACGCCCGAACCCGCTGTGGGGGCTTGTGCGCCCGGGCGACCGGATCGCCCGCGAGGCGGGCGAGGACGGAACGCTCACGGCACTGCGGGTCACGCCGCGCCGCGGCGACCGCGAGACGGTCGACCTCGTCCTCGACGGCGACGACGTCCTCCTGACCGTCGCAACACCACGGGTCGACGGCGGCGACGACGCGCTCACGCTGCGCCTGCGTCCGCTGGGCGGCGGGGCGTTCGCGGAGGTCGACGGTGACCTCGCGCGGGCGGCCTACGCCCGCGCGGCGCTTCTGGACGGGCCGGCTGCAGCAGCTGACGATCCGTTCGCCTCGGTGTCACGGCCGTGGCGCCTCGATGCTGCGCGCTTGGATGGCTACCGCGCCGTGGTCGGTGCCCGGCACGCCGGCGTGCCGCACGACCTGGCGTTCAGCCTCGGGTGGCCCGCCCTCGCGGCGCTGCTGGGGACGGACGGGCTGGCCGGGGCGTTCGGCGATCTCGTGCACGCCGGGCATGTCGTGGTCCCGGGGCCGGCGTGGCCGCCGGTGGCCGGCGAGTCGGGTGAGGCGGTCGCGAGGGTCGTTGCGCTGGAGGATCCGGACGGCGCGCCGACGGGGCTGACGTCGGAGGTCGTCCTCACGGCCGACCGGGGCGAGCTGGCGCGCGTGCGTGCCGACCTCCTGATCCGCCGGGACGCGCCGCTCGGCCCGTGGGCGGAGCTCCAGCGCTCCGAGCACCACATCACCCTGGTCCTCGATGCTGCGACCGCGGAGGTGCTCGGCGAGCAGCCGTGGCTCGACGGCGCGCCGGCCGCGGGTGACGAGGTCCGCATCCGCGCGAGCACGACGCAGGAGCGCGACCGGGACGGGCGCCGGCGGTGCACCGCCGAGGGCACGGTGGAGCGTGAGGGTGCGCTGGTCGCCTCGATCTCCTTCGACGCGCTCGGCGGCTCGCGCCATCCTGTCGACACGCTGCTGCAGGCGCTGGCGCCGGCCGCGCCGGAGCGGCATGCCGTCCCGCGACGGCGGCTCGCCGAGGCCGAGGACGTCACCCCCGAGACCGCGGACGCGTTTGCGCGGATCGGCGGCGATCGCAATCCGCTGCACCGCTCGGTGCTGGCGGCACGGCTCGCGGGGCTGGACGAGCCGATCATGCATGGCGCCTGGACCGCCGCGCGCGCCGGGGCGTTCGTGGTGGACGAGCTCTGCGCCGGGGACGCCGCGCGCCTGCGCGTATGGCGCGTGCGGTTCACCGCGCCGCTGGAGCTCGGGGTCCCGATCACGCTGCGCGCGTGGCGGGTGGCTCGCCAGAACGGCGCGCTCGTCGTGGAGGTCGAGGTCGCCGCGGGCGGCGAGGTCGTCGCGCTCGGCGAGGCGGTCGTCGCGCCCGCGCGCGCCGCGCTGCTGTTCCCCGGACAGGGCGTGCAGGAGCAGGGTCTCGGCGCAGAGGGGCGGGCTCGGTCACGGGCTGCGCGCGTGGTCTGGGACCGCGCCGACGCGCATACGCGCGAGCGGCTGGGCTGGTCGCTGCTCGACGTCGTGCAGGACAACCCCACGGAGTTGCGGCTCGCCGGCGGCGAGGTCGTCCGGCACCCGGGCGGCGTTCTGTTCTGTACGGAGCTGACGCAGCCGGCGCTGGTGGCGCTCGCCGCCGCGCAGGTCGCGGAGCTGCGCGAGGCGGGCGCCCTCGACGATGGCGCGATCGTCGCGGCGGGCCACAGCGTCGGCGAGTTCGGCGCGCTGGTCGCGCTCGGCGTGCTGCCCCTGGAGGCCGCGCTCGAGCTGGTGCACGAGCGCGGGCTGGCGATGCAGCGCCACGTCCCGCGTGACCCCGAAGGCCGGTCGGCGTACGGACTGTGCGCGGTCGACCCGAGCCGGGCGGGCGCGTCACTCGCCGACCTGACCGCGGTGGTCGCCGAGGTTGCGTCGCACACCGGCGAGCTCCTGGAGATCGTCAACCACAACGCGCCGGATCGGCAGTACGCGGTTGCGGGCACCTCGGGGGCGATCGCGGCGCTGCGCGAGCGGCTCGGCGAGCGCGCCGTGCGTGACGTGCTGGGCATCGACGTCCCGTTTCACTCCAGCGTGCTCGCCCCCGCGGTCGACGATCTGCGCAACGCGCTCGAGCGGCTCGTCGGCGAGGTCGACGGCGCCGACCTCGCGGGCCGCTGGATCCCCAATCTGGTCGGGCGCCCGTTCGCGCTCGACGACGACTTCCGTGCCACCGTGTCGGCGGTGACCGGCCGCCCGGCGCCGGCCGAGCCGCGCGCGCTCGTCATCGAGCTGCTGGCCGCCCAGCTGGCCGCGCCGGTCCGGTGGGTCGAGACGCAGCGCGCGCTGCTCGCCGTCGTGGGGGTAGGGCGCTTCGTCGAGGTCGGCCCGGCGCGCGGCGCCGTGCTGACCGGGCTCGCGAGCCGAACCGTCGAGGCGACCGCCGTCGCCGGCGCGGGACCGGAGCTGCTGCACGCCGAGCGTGACCGCGACGCCGTGCTCGCCCAGGACGAGGCCGTCGCCCCCGTCATCGACGAGGACTCGGAGGAGCCGCCGGCGCCTGTGCCCGCCGCTGCGCCGGTGGCGGTCTCGGCCGCCGCTGCGCCGGTGGCCGACCGCCCGCTCGACGCCGGGACCGCGCTGCGGCTGGTCCTCGCCGTCCAGGCGCGCGTCCGCCCCGACCAGCTCCGCGACGACGAGACCATCGACGAGCTCTTCCAGGGGGTCTCGTCGCGGCGCAACCAGGTGCTCATCGACCTGGGCCGGGAGTTCGGCCTGTCGGGCACTGAGGGATCCATCGATCTTCCCCTCGGCCGGCTGGTCGAGCAGCTCCGCGAGCAGGGCACGCGGTACCGGTTCCCCGGCGATTACCTGCGGCCCACGGTGGACGCGGGCGTGGCGCGGGCGCTGGGCGCGGCGCGAGTCTCACGCGGGGAGACCGTGTCGCGGCTGGAGACCTCGTGGGGACTCGGCGAGGGCCTGCGCGACCACGTCCTGGCGACCCTGGCACTGGAGAGCCGCGAGGGCCCGTCGGCCCGCGGCGGCGCGCTCGGGCGGCTCGCGGGCGCGGACGACATCATCGACCGCGCCGTCGAGCTGGCCGCGGCGGCGCATGGCTTCCCGGCCCAGCGCGCGGTTGCCGCCCCGGTCGCCGAATCCGGTGGCACGCCGCTCGACGCAGCAACGCAGAGCGCCCTCCTCGAGGCGGCGCAGCAGGTCGCGGCGGCGCTCGGCGGTCCGCTCCTCGGCACGACCGAGCTCTCGACCGACGACCCCGACGCGGACCGCCTCACCGTCCTCGACGCCGAGCTCGGGCCCGAGCGCGCGCAGGAGATCGCCCCGCGGTTCGACGTTCGGCGCCACGTCGTGCTCGACGGCGCCGGCGCGTTCGCGCGGTGGGATCTCGTGACGTGGTTCCACGCGGCGCTCGACGGCGATGCGTCCGACGCCGAGCTGGCGCGGATCGCACGCTTCAGCGGAGACCCGCGGGTCGCGGCGACCGCGCGGTGGCTCGCCGCGCGCGCCCGGACGCGCGGACGAGAGGACGTCTCGGCGGCGCTCACGGGGGGTGTGACCACTATCGCTACTGACGGTGCGGTTTCGGGTCACACCCCCCGCGACTTCACCGGCGAGACCGCGCTCGTCACCGGCGCGAGCCCCGGCTCGATCGCCGCCGCGGTCGTCGTCGAGCTGCTGCGCGGTGGCGCGAAGGTCGTCGTCTCGACCTCGACGGAAACGTCCGAGCGGCGGCGCTGGTACCGCGAGCTCTACCGCCAGGCCGCCGCGCCCGGCGCGGAGCTGCACCTGGTGCCGGCGAACCTCGCGTCGTTCGCCGACGTCGACGCGCTCGCCGACTGGATCGCGCCGCTCGCGCCCACCATCGTCGCGCCGTTCGCCGCGATGCCCACCGTTGGCGACGCTGCAGACGCAGGCGCCTCGGGCGAGGCCGCGATCCGCCTGCAGCTCCTCGGAGTCGAGCGGCTCGTCGCGGGGCTGGGCCGAGCCGCCGCCCGGCTGCCGGGTCGCCGCCCGGTCACCGCGCTGCTGCCGCTCAGCCCGAACCAGGGCGGGTTCGGCGGCGACGGCGCGTACGGCGAGACGAAGGCGGGCCTCGAGGTGCTGCTCCGCCGCTGGCGCAGCGAGCGCGACGCCTGGGGCCGCGGGATCGTCCCGATCGGGGCCCGGATCGGCTGGGTGCGCGGCACCGGCCTGATGGGCTTCAACGACCCGGTCGCCGATCCCGTGCAGGAGCACCTGGGGATCCGCACGTTCTCCGCCGAGGAGATGGGCGGGCTGCTCGCCGACGCGCTGGCCGCGGCGCCCGACGATCTCGTCGACCTCGATCTCACGGGTGGGCTGGGCGACGTCCCCGACCTCCGCGGCGCGGTCCAGCCGCTCGCCGACGCGCTGCGGGCCCAGGCGGAGGTCACGGCCGCGCGTGACGAGCTGCGCGCGCTCCTCGCCGAGCCCGAGCGCGAGCCGTTCACCGTGCTCGCGCTGCCGAACCCGGAGACGGACGCCCAGGGCCCCGACGCCGTGCCGCTCGACACGCCGCTCGAGCCGGCCGACCTCGTCGTGCTCGTCGGAACGGGCGAGCTCGGGCCCGCCGGAACCGCGCGCACGCGCTTCGAGCTGGAGACCGCCGGCCCCGGCGCACTCTCGGCGGCGGCGGTGGGCGAGCTGGCCTGGCTGTGCGGCCTGGTGACGTTCCACCGCGAGGGCTACCGCGGCACGTTCGCGGATGCGGACACCGGGGAGGACATCGCCGAGCACGAGCTGGCATCGCGGTACGGCGAGAAGGTCGCCGCGCGCGTCGGGCTGCGGCTGCTGCACGACGACGGCGTCATCGACCCGGTGGGACGGCAGGTGCTCACGGCGGTCGGTGCCGTCGGCGACGTGCGCTTCGAGGTCCCCGACGAGGCGACCGCACGGAGCTTCCTCGTCGCCGACCCGGACGCGACCCGGATCCTGCAGGACCCGGCGACGGGCGCCTGGCAGGTCATCCGCAGGGGAGGCGAGCTGCGCGTCCCGCGGGTGCTGGCGCCGGCGCGGCGTGTCGCCGGGCAGTTCCCCGACGGCCTCGACCTCGCGCGGCTGGGCGTCCCCGGCGATCTGCTGACCACCGCCGACCGCCTCGCCCTCGTGAACCTCGCGTGCACGGACGCCGCGTTCGCCTCCGCGGGCCTCACGCCCGAGGAGCTCCTGGCCCACGTGCATCCCGCGCTCGTCGCGAACACGCAGGGCGCGGGCATGGGCGGGATGCTGTCGCTGCGGCACATGCTCTTCGACACGCTGCTCGACGGCGAGCGTCAGCCCGACCGGCTGCAGGAGGCGCTCGGCAACGTCTTCGCCGCGCACGTCGTGCAGGGGTATGTCGGCTCGTACGGCGCGATGGTGCACCCGGTCGCCGCGTGCGCCACGGCGGCCGTGTCCCTGGAGGAGGCCCACGACAAGATCCGCGCGGGCAAGGCACTCGCGGTGCTTGCGGGCGGCTTCGACGACCTCACGCCCGAGGGGATGCGCGGCTTCGCCGACATGCACGCGACTGCCGACAGCGATGCGCTGGACGCGGCGGGCATCGCCCCGCACGAGGCCTCACGACCGGGTGACCGACGCCGGCAGGGCTTCGTCGAGAGCCAGGGCGGCGGCGCGCTGCTGGCCGTCCGCGGCGATATCGCGCTCGAGCTGGGGCTCCCGGTCCAGGCCGTCCTGCTCTACGCGGGGAGCTTCGCCGACGGGATCCACAGCTCGATCCCGGCGTCGGGACTGGGCGCGCTGGCTGCCGGGATGGGCGGAGCCGACTCGCCGCTGGCGACCGCCCTGCGCCGCCACGGGCTCGACGCGGACGACATCGGCGTGGTCTCCAAGCACGACACCTCCACGGAGATGAACGACCCGAACGAGGCCGATCTGCACGAGCGGCTCGCAACGGCGCTTGGGCGCACTCCCGGGAACCCGCTGCTGGTCGTCAGTCAGAAGTCCGTGACCGGACACAGCAAGGGCGGCGCTGCGGCCTGGCAGGTCTCGGGCCTGTCTCAGATACTGTCCAGCGGCATGATCCCCGGCAACCGCAATCTCGAGGCGCCCGACCCCCTCGTCCTGCAGGGTGAGCACCTGGCAGTCGGCGACCGCCCACTCCGGCTGGCCGAGGGCGAGCGGCTGCGAGCCGGACTGGTCACGAGCCTAGGCTTCGGCCACGTCTCGGCCGTGGTCGCGCTCGGGCACCCTGATGTGTTCCTGGGCGCGGTCCCTGAGGCTGAGCGCGCGTCCTATCTGCGGCAGGCGGGCCGCCGCGCCGCTGTCGGCGAGCAGCGGCGCCTGCGCCGGGTGCTCGGCGACGCGCCGGAGCTGCGCCGCAGCGACCGCCGGCTCGGGGAGGACCATCCCGTCCGCGCGCGCGAGGCGGAAGCCGCCGCGCTCCTCGATCCGTCGACCCGGCTGCGCGCGGGCGTGCTGCGGCCCGGCCCGGAGCGTGAGCGTTGAGCGTTCTGGGCCTCGGGCTCGACGTCGTCGACGTCGAGCGCTTCGCCGAGCAGCTGGCCGACCCGGCATCCGGATTCGTCGACGGGACGTTCACCGCGGGCGAGCAGGCTGACGCCTCCTTCGGCAGCGGCGACCGCACGCTGCGGCTGGCCGGGCGCTTCGCGGCGAAGGAGGCGTTCATCAAGGCCTGGTCGGCCGCTCGCTTCGGCCGCCCGCCCGCGCTGCCGAGTGTCGACCTGCGGTCGATCGAGCTGCGCAGCGACGGCCACGGGAGACCTGCGATCGCCCTGCACGGTGAGGTCGCCGAGGAGATCTCGTCGCTGGCGATCCAGCTCGAGCTTCGCGGGGAGATCGTGACGCACGTCTCCCTCAGCCACGACGGCGGCGTCGCGGCTGCGGTCGTCGTGCTGAGCGCCCGGCCCGTCGCGTTCTAGCGCAGCACGCGGCGCAGCGCGAGCTTCTTGTGGACCGGCGTTCCGTCGGACGGATACAGCGAGACCTCTACGAACACGCGCCGTGTGGTGCGCCACAACGACCGGCCCTCTCGGGTGAGGGTGAGCGTCCGGCTGCGGCTGCGCCCGGCGGGGACCTCGTAGCCGGTCCGCGCGAGCGTGACGACCCGGCGCTTGCTCCCGATCCGGACGGTGCCCCAGGTCCTGATCGCCAGTGAGCCCTCGCAGGCGGACCCGCCCGCCGGGCACGCGATGCGAAGCGGCAGACTCGTGCGGCGGTAGATCAGTCGGGTCGAGCGGATCGTCACGCCCGTCGTCGCACCCTGCGGGCTGCCGGCGTCGGGTGCGCCGGCCCCCGGCACCGGGGCCGTCGGAACCGCATCGGGCCGGGGTACGGTCGCCGGATCGAGGACGGTCCCGCCGGGTGCCTCCGGCGTCGGCATCTGAAACGCGGCGAACGGCTCGGCGACCAGGGGCGAGAAGGTCTCGCTGTTGCGAACGGGCCCGTTCGGCGTCGTCCCTGGCTGACAGTCCATGTTGAAGCGCAGCTCGCCGAGCCCGGCACCGAGGCGCTTGCTCGCCGAGATGAACAGGCTGCCGCGGGTCCGGACGGCCGCGCCCGCGCGCCCGGCCGGCACCGTGGCGGGCAGGGCGCTGGGCCCGGCCTGCAGGAACGTCAGCACCGGGGCGCCGTTCGGGGTCCACGTCGTGTCGGCCAGCGGGGGTGCGGTGAACACCAGCGGCGTCCCGCCGTCCTCGCCGACGACCGTCGTCGCGGTGCCCTGGACTGTGCGCACCTGCACGCCCTCGGTGCTGCCTGCCGCAGCGAGCGCGATCCACGCCTTGACCTGGAGCGTTTGCCGACCGGCCCCCAAGACCTTGAGGTAGTCACTCACCCACTGCGGGAACATCGCGTCGATGCGCGTCCCGGTCAGCGCCACGCGGTCACCGCGCAGCGCTGGGGTGCTGTCGACCGTGACGAGGACGTCTCCCCAGGTGTCGTTCAGGTCGTACAGACAGGCGTTGATCGCCGTGGAGGACGACGCGCTCGCAGCGGGCGCCGCCGCGGCCGCGAGTGCGGCGAGCACGGCGGTGCCGGATGCCGCGCGGCGGATCACGGCACCCGCAGCGTCAGGGTCCGCGTGATGGTCCTCTCGCCGGTGCTCGGCTGGAGCGAAAGCTTCACGCCGACCTTCTTGCGGGCCTTGCGCAGCGCCTTGCCGTCCTTGCTCAATTTGAGCGTCACGGACTTCGTCGTCCCGGCGGGAACGGTGTACGTGCCGCTGGCGATCGTCACGGTCCTGCGCGACTTTCCGAGCTTGACCTTCGCGCTCGTGCGCAGGCGCGCGGAGCCACGGCAGGCAGTCGGGCCGGCCGGGCACGCGATGCTCGTCTTCACCGAGGTCTTCCCGAACGCGAGCTTGGTCGACGCGATCGAGGCCGGGAGGATTGCGGCGGGCGGCTGGCTCTGGCCCGGGACGACCGGCACGGTGTAGCTCGCGAACGGGGTCGCGGCGCTGGGCGTGAAGGTGGTGCTGTTCTTCGACGTGCCACCGGGGGTCGTCCCGGGCTGGCAGTCGATCAGGATGCGCAGCTCGCCGCCGCCGACGGAGAACGGGATCGTCGCGAGGATGACGATGCTGCCCTTCGGCGTGTACGGCGCGCCGTTGCGCCCGGCGGGCACCGTCCCGGCGATGCCGCCGGGCCCGGCCTGCTGGAAGGTCAGCGCGCTCGCGGCGGGCGTCCACGTCGTGTCCTCGAGCGGCGGCGCCGTGAAGACGAACGGGGTGGCGGTCATGCCGGTCACCTGCGTGGTCGCGGTGCCGTTGAGCACACGCATCTGGGTGCCCTCGGCGCTGCCGACCCCGGCGAGCGCGACCCAGGCCGTGACCTTCAGCGTGCGAGCGCCGTCTCCGGGTGCGAGCGAGACCATGTAGTTCGCCGCCCACTGCGGCAGCTCCGCGTTGACCAGCGTGTTGGTCAGCGTCGCCTTGTCGCCGTTCTGGACCGGCGTGGAGTCGATCGTGATCGGGATGTCGCCCCAGGTGTCGTTCAGCTCGTACCAACAGGCGTTGTTGGTGGTCCGGGCGGCCGACGCGGAGGGGGCGGCGAGGGCGAGGAGCGCGCCGGCCAGGGCGGCGCCAGTGAAGATACGAGAGATGTAAGGCATACCTAACACGAAGAGTACGGCATGCCCGATTCGTGTGCGGTTAGCCCCAGGTGCGCTTGGGGACGTCGAGGCGCAGCCGCCACAGCGCGAGCCCGCCGAAGACCACCGCGAACCCGAGGAGGACCCCGACCGGCCCGAGCACGTCGCTGACGCCGCCGCCCTCGAGGATCGCGTCGTTGTAGCCCTCCATCGCCCAGTAGACAGGGGAGATCGGGGCGATCGGCTGGACCCATTCGGGCAGGGCATCGACCGGCACGAACCCGCCGCCGAGACCGCCGGCGACCATCGCGCCGAGATTCGTCACGGCGTTGACCTGCTGGACGGTGGCGAGCAGCGCGACCGCCGCCAGCCCGGCGAGCAGGATCATCACGCCGAACGCGACGGCGATCAGCACGATCGCCAGCCACGAGCCGGACACCGCGAAGTCCAGGAACAGCACACCGAAGCCGAACAGGACGACGTGCTGGGCGGCCAGCAGTCCGGCCGGCACCGCGAGCTTGCCCACGATCAGGTCCCGGCCGCCCATCCCGGCGGCGCGCAGGCGCGACCACGTGCGCCAGCCGTGCTCGCGAAAGATGCCGAACCCGACGATTCCGACGGCGAAGGATGCGAACACGCACGCCATGCCGGGTACGGTCTGCGCGGAGCCGGGGGCGCCGGGATAGCCCTCGGCGGCGAGGGTCGCGGCGAGCGCCGAGGACAACAGCGTCATCAGGATGACCGGCATCCCGACCAGCACCGCGGCGGGGACGGGGTCGCCGCGCAGCAGGCGGCCCTCGGTGCGCACGATCGCGAGCCAGCCGGTCAGAGGACCACCTCCTCACGGCTTGGCGCTGTACCGGTCAGCGCGAGGTACGCGGTCTCCAGCGACGGCTGGACGAGCTCGACGGCGACGAGGCGCGCGGTCTCCTCCTCAGCGAGTGCGTCGAGGACGGCGGGCAGCTCGGGCCCCGGGGCCGCGGCCGGGAGGTAGCGCACGTCGCCACCGGCGAACCGCAGCTCGATGGCGGGCTGCGCATGGGCGGCGATGAGCCGGGCCACCGATCCGGTCGCGAGGACCTCGCCGGCCATCAGCAGGGCGACGCCCGCGTCGAGGTCCTCGACCTCGGGGAGGTAGTGCGTCGCGTAGAGCACCGCGGCGCCCTCGGTCGCGATCCCGCGGACGACCTCGAGGATCGCCTGCCGGGTCTGCACGTCGGCACCCGCGGTGGGCTCGTCGAGCAGGACCACCGCGGGGCGCGCGACCAGGGCGATCGCGGTGTGGACCCGCCGCTGCTGCCCGCCGGAAAGCTGCCCGGCGGGCCGGTCGAGGAGGTCGTCGAGCAGCAGCATGCCCGCGAGCTCCGCCGCCCGGGCGCGCGCCTCACGGGCCGACAGGCCGGCGAGTTCGCCGAACCCGCGCAGGTTGTCGCGCACGGTGAGCGTGGGGTAGATGCCGATGTCCTGGGGCGCGAGCCCGACCCGGCGGCGGACCTCCGCGCCGCCGCGCCGGGGGTCGTCACCGAGCACCCGCACCGTCCCGCGGTCGGGCGCGGCGAGTCCGGCGGCGAGGCCGACGAGCGTGCTCTTGCCCGCGCCGTTAGGGCCGAGCAACGCGCAGACGTCGCCGGGCTCGAGGGTGAGCGAGACGCCGCTGAGTGCCACCCGCTCGCCGTATGACCGATGGACGTCGTCCAGCCGGAGGGCTGGAGTCGTCATCCGGCGGTCCGGCGCCGGCGGCTCGTCAGCCGCTCGAAGTCGTCGCGCTCGGCGACCATGAACGCGGCGCGCTTGTCCGGGAGCTCGATCTCGCCCTGCCTCTTGTAGCCGAGGAAGGCCAGGAGGGAGAGGAAGTTCTCATTGCGCACGTCGGGCTCGCCGACGAGGCGCGTCACGCCCGGCCGCTTGAACAGGAAGCGCATCGTCGCGCGGCCGAGCGACACGCTGTAGCGGCCGAGGTAGTCCTCCTCGCCGATCAGGACGTGGCACCCGAGGTCGCCCTCGTGCAGATCGGCGTACGCGCCGAGCACATCGGTGAACGGGTCGTAGACCTCGACGTACCCCACGGGCGTCTCGTCGACGAAGCCGATGTACGGCGCGCGGCCGGGGTCGTCGAGCTGGCGCTGGATGTAGTCGCGGATCCAGTCGCGCGGCCACTCCATCTCCCAGAACTCGGAGACGTGCGGGCGGTGCATCCAGGAGTGCAGGAGCTCCGTGTCGTGCTCGGGGTCCATCTGCCGGCACCAGATCCGGCGGTCGAGGACGGAGTCGTGCTCCTCGTAGGCGGCGCGCTCGGTGAGCAGCGCGGTGGTGACGGGTTCGGTCATCAGGCCTCCTGCGGGAGATAGGCGAGAGGGTTGTCGACCCAGCCGGCGGCTGACGCGATCGGCCGCTCGGGGTCGTCGGCGTAGCCGCGGCCGAGCACGCGCACGCGGTTGAGGCAGAGCTTCACGAACGCGGGCGCGTCGATGTCGAACAGCTCGTAGCGGTCGCCGAGCTCGGCCTCGAAGCGGTCCTGGTACGTGCGCACTGACCGCTCGGCGAGCGCCCAGAATTCCGCTTCGGGAAACCCGAGGTCCTCGAGCAGGATCTCCGAGAGATAACGGTGCACGCACACGAGCAATCCGCTCTGGATCCACTGCACGATGACCATCGCCTCGACGCCGTCGCCCAGCGCCGCGCGGGTCGCGGAGGGCATGTCCTCGTGCTCGGGCAGCGGCTCGGCGCTGATGATCGCGTCGTCGACGAAGTCCTTGACGATGAGTCCGTCGGGCACGTCGTCGCGCAGCACGAGCAGGCAGTTCTGCGCGTGCGGGGAGAACGTCGCGCCGTAGCGGTAGAGCACATGCAGCAGCGGCGGCAGCGAGACCTCGTGGAGTCGCGAGACCCACTCGGCGGGGCTCAGTCCCGATCGGCGGATGAGCGCCGCGGCGAAGCTGTCGCCCGCAGGGTCGCGGTGCAGCAGCGCGGCGAGCGTGATCGCCCGCTGGCCGGGCTCGAGCAGCGGGGCGACCGGGTCGCGCCAGATCGCGCCGAGCATCTCGGTGTGCTGATAGGGCACGCCGTCGATCGCGGCGAACGCGCGGTGCTCGACGCTCACGCTCGCGACCTCGCCGAGCAGCTTCAGGCCGGTCTCGCGCAGGAACGGGTCGGCGTCGCAGCGGCCGCGGAACCACTCGGTGAGCGCCGGGGCCGCGAGCGCCCGGTCGCGGGGCAGCCCGCGGTGCACGCTCGTGTTCAGGATCGAGAGCGGCAGCTTGAGAAACCGCCGCCCCGGGTCGTTCGCGTCGGCCAGGGTGCGGATCGACTGCTGGGGCAGGTAGCGCTGGGGTGCCTCGCCGAGCGCGACGAGCTCGCCCCGCGCCAGGTCTCCGGCGTGCAGCGCGACGATCCGCTCGCGCCACTGCCAGGGGTGGACGGGGAAGTAGATCGCGGTGGCCGGGTCGAGCCCGCCGCCGGCGGCCCGGTCGCGCAGGACGGCCCAGGCCGCGTCACCGACCTGCTCGCGCACGACCTCGTGGTGGGTCAGGCCGGAGATCGTCCGGGCATCGGCCAGCGCGGGATCCGCGGCGAGCCACGGCAGCTGGATCGCCCGCTGCGCCTCCGGCGTGTACGCGGCGAGGTCGTCGCCGTCGAAGCCGAGGCGCCCCTTGTTCGCGCAGATCCACGGGTGGCCGCGCATCTCGCCCTCGAGCGCCAGGGGGTCGGCGTCGAGCAGCTCGGCGACCGGGCGGCCGTCGCGCAGCTGGACAACGTCGGCGAGCAGCGTCTGCGCGATCTCCGTGACGAGCCCGGCGGTCGTGGCCGCGTCCGCGCCGATGGCCGGGGCGAGGAGCGCCGTCAGGTCGGCGACGTCGAGCACAGGCTGCTCTTCGCCGTCGGCACCGACCAAGCGGACCGAGTCCGATGCCGCGCGCCAGTGCCCGAGAGCGCGCTCGGCAGCCGTCCACGTCAGTGCGCGTCCGTCGGGGAGCGTGAGCGAGAACGCCTCGCCGTCTCGGTCGGGCGCGAGCATGTCCTCGTAGACGAACTCGGTGAGGATCTTCGCCGTGAGCTCGCGGTTCGCGCGCGACCACCGCTCCCGCGTGAGCGCTTCGAGCATTACGCGGCCTGCCCCGGACGGCCGGTGCCCGCGTCGGCGTGCGCCTCGGGCGGCGCGCCGAAATGCTGGAAGACGTTGCGCTCGCGCACGGCGTAGCGCTCCTGGCCGAGGATCGTGTTGATGATCACGGCGTTGCGGTGTGCGCCGAGGCCGAGGTCCGGGGTTCCGACGCCGTGCGTGTGGAGCTCGGCGTTCTGCACGAACAGGGTCGATGGCGTTCCGTCGCGGAGCTGCACGCGGTACTCGAGGTCGATCCCCGGGCGGCCGTGCTCGTCGAGGGCCACGAGCGTCTCGGCGTGCGCGATCGGCAGCGGCGCGTCGCGGTAGCCGGTGGCGAACACGACGGCGTCGGCGTGATGGTCGAACTCGGCATCCTCGTCGCGGTGGCGCAGCCGCAGCCGCCAGCGCTTGCCCGGACCGCCCGATCCGGGGGAAAGCGCGACGACCTCGCACGCGGACCGGTACTGGACGGGGAGCTCGTCGGTCTCGACGGTGCGCGCGTAGAGGGCGTCGTAGATCCGCTCGCTCGTCTCCATCGAGATGCCCTTGTAGAGCAGGTCCTGGCCGGCGCGCAGCTCGTCGCGCCGCTCCGCGGGCAGCCCGTGGAAGAACTTCGTGTACTCGGGGGTGAAGTGCTCGAGCCCGAGCTTCGAGTACTCCATCGGCAGGAAACCGCGTGAGCGGGTGAACCAGTCCAGGCGCGTGTCGGTATCGGCTTCCAGGAGGTCGCAGAAGATCTCCGCGGCGCTCTGCCCCGAGCCGATCACGGTCACCGACGACGCGGCTTGCAGCTGCTCGCGGTGGGTCAGGAAGTCGGCGGAGTGCAGCACGGTGGTGCCGAGGTGCGGGACAGCGCACGACGGGACGAACGGCACGCCGCCGACGCCCAGGACGATGTGGCGCGCGGTGTGCCGCACCGGTCCCGCGGGGCCGTCGACGAGGACCGACCAGCCGCCGTCGCGCAGGGGCTCGATCGCGGAGACCTGGTGACGGAAGCGCACGCTCGGCAGGCGCTCGGCGACCCAGCGGCAGTACGCGTCGAACTCGCGGCGCAGCAGGTGCAGCCGCTCGTAGAAGTAGAAGCGGTAGAGCCGGCCGCGCTCGTGCAGGTAGTTCAGGAAGGAGTGCGGACTGGTCGGGTCGGCAAGCGTGACGAGGTCGGCGAGGAACGGCACCTGGACCTCGCTGTCGCCGAGCATCAGTCCGGGATGCCAGGCGAACGCCTCGCGCTGCTCGAATACGACGGCGTCGAGCTCGGGCACGCCGTCGAGGAGCGCGGCGAGGCCGAGGTTGAACGGCCCGAGGCCGACGGCGATGACGTCGTGGTCGGTCACGCCGTTGCCTCTTCGCTTGTGCTGGCGCGATCAGAGCCGAACCGGCGTGCCGCGTTGCTGCGGGTCCAGATCAGGAGCGACGCCGTCTTGTCGGGCAGCTGCAGGATCCCGGCGTCGCGGGCGCCGAGCCGGTTGCAGCAGCGCAGCATGCGCGTGTTGCGCACGTCCGGCTCACAGAGGACCCGGCCGGCCTCGGGGTCGGCGAGGAGGCGGGCGATCAGCGCGCGGATCAGCAGCTGCGCATGTCCTGTGCCGATGCGGTCGCCGGGGCCGATCAGCAGGTGGAAGCCGCGGTCGCCGTCGCGCGCGGCGTAGTGGCGGGCCAGTGGGTCGAAGGCCGAGACGTACGTCTCGGCGTAGGCGAACGGCACGCCATCGGCGCTCATGAGCCACGGCTCGAGGTGGGGCAGCGCGACCTGCGCCCGCAGGTAGTCCACGGTCGTCTCGACCGGACCCGCGAGCCCCCACCAGGGCGCGACGTGCTCGGCGTTCATCCAGCCGGACACGAGGTCGGCGTCGCACTCGGGATCGATGGCGGCCGCCGTGATCTGCACGGCGCTCCCGCCGATCGTGGCCTCCCAGCCGTTCACGACACGAGCAGCGGGTTGGGGATGGTCACGTAGACCGACTGCACGCTGATGTCCCCGACGAGCTCGTCGAGATCGTGCAGGCGGGTCCGGAGGTTGCCCTTCGAGGGCCAGCGCTCGTCGTCGAGGAGCCGGTCGAGCAGCGTGTGCGGATAGAGGCCGCCCGCGGCGCGCTCGGCCTCGAGCATCTCGCGCAGGTCGCCCAGCAGGACCCGTTCGTCGGCGAGGCGCGCGACGCCCAGCGCGTTGATCACGCCCAGCGTCAGGTTGACGAACGGGTAGTAGACGAGCCGCTCGTCGGCGAGCGCCTCGGGGAAGATCGACTCCGTGACCTCGCCGTGGCCGGGGAGGACGGCGGTCACGTCGGCGTGGGCGAGCTCGCGGTGGAAGTAGCCCTGGCTGTCGCGGATGACACAGCGGTCGGGCCAGCCGCCATCGAGCTCGAGCAGCGTGTTCTGCTGATGGGGCTCGAAGCACAGGCCGACATCGAGGTAGAGCCGCACGAGCGAGCGCGTCGCGACATCGAGGAAGCGGGCGAACCACTCGCGGGCGACGTCGGCCTCGCTGCGTCTCGTCTCGACAGCGAGGCGCGCGACGATGGCGCCGAGCCGGCTGCGCCCGCCGTAGGGATGGTCCTGGCAGAGCGTCGTCAGCGCGGTCGCGTCCTCGCCCTCGCCGCCGGGCCAGCGGTTCTCGCGCAGCAGGACGGAGAAGCCGGACAGGATCTCCCCATCGCGCTCGAGCGTGAGGTAGGCGGGGTCGTGCAGGATCGTGAGCTTCGGCGCCACCTCGGTCGCGCGGTCGCCGAGGATCGTCTGCTGCAGCCGCGCGGCCTCGACGGCGCGGTCGAGCTCCTTGGGCAGGGTGACGCGCATCGAGTTCGTCACGCGCACGTGCAGGCTGAACTTCAGCTGCCACGGCCAGTCCGCTCGGTGCACGGTGCGCACCGACGTCGTCGGCGCGACCACCGCACCGAGCAGGCCGAGATCCTCGACCGCACCACCGGTGAACAGCTCGGCGAGCTCGGGCTGGGAGCGCAGGTGCTCGGCCTCCCACGGATGCGCGGGCAGCAGGATGCGGTCGCCCACGTCCGGCGCCCCCGGGCCGAGCAGTCCACGCACGAGCTCCGGGGCGGGCGTGCCGGTCGCGCTCGCGTGACGCACGATGGCGGGGTCGACGGCGAACCAGCGCAACGGGAACCGGGCGCCGGCCTCGGGGGCGTACGCGCGCCGCTGCATCGGGCTCATCTCGCCGCGGCTCTTGGGCGTGGGGTGCAGCTGATGGCCGAGCAGTAGGGCCTGCTCACTCGCACCGAAGCTCAGCGGGCCGGCGCTCCACAGCGTCTCGATCTCACCGGCGCGGGCCGCGAGGTCACCGGCGATCGCGGCGCGGCTGTCGAGGATCCGCTCGAGCAGCGTCGCGGCCTCCCCGGCGCCGCGCGGGTCCCCGGCGCCGAGCTCGTCGGCGAGCAGGGCCGCGAGCGTGTGGAGCTCCAGCGGCTGGGGCTCGAGCCCGGCGACCGACAGCCGGACCGGCAGGGCGAAGCGGCTGCGGCCGGTGGGGGACAGGTATTTCACGGCCGTGACGACCTGCGCCTGCCGGGAGGGCAGTGGGACGACGAGGACGTGCGTCGCCTCCGGCGTCACGACGTGCGCCGCGGCACCGCGGGCGTCGGCCACCGGGACGAACTGGCAGCGCTCGTCCTCGCGGGCGTGGCAGTTCAGCAGGGCATGGATCGAGGCCGCGGTCGCGGCGTCCCGGGAGGCGGCGCCGTTCGTGCTCACGCGGGTCCTCCCGCGTCGGCGATCGTGTCCAGGAGCGCGTGGAGCTGCCGCTCCTCGACCGCCGGGTTCATGAGCGTGAGCTTCAGCGTGCTGCGGCCCTCGATCCGCGTCCGGCCGATGACCGCCTCGCCGCTGGCGAGCAGTGTGCGCTGGATCTCGTCCTCGCCGCCGGCCACGTGGCGGAACAGCACGGTGATCGTCGAGGGCGCGGTCACCAGCTCCAGCCGCGGATGCGCCTCGATCTCCGCGGCCGCGGCGTCGGCGAGCGCGACGCACCGCTCGACCATGGATGCGAGCTCCCGCCGGCCCGTCGCACGGAGGGCGACGAGGACCTTCAGCGCGTCGAAGCGGCGCGAGGTGTCGAGCGAGCGCGTGGCCAGGTTGACGACGCCGAGCTCCTCGTCCTCTTCGCGGTTGAGGTAGTCGCTGTGGTGGCGGATCGCGCCCAGCGCCGCCGCATCGCGGACGAGCAGGGCGCTCGCGCCGATCGGCTGCCACCAGAGCTTGTGCAGGTCGACCGTGACGGAGTCCGCCCGCTCGATCCCGGTGATGCGACTGCGCAGCTCGTGGCTCAGCGCGAGCGCTCCGCCCACCGCCGCGTCGACGTGCAGCCACGCCCCGGCGGACGCCGCGAGCTCGGCGACCTCTGCGAGCGGATCGATCGCGCCGTGATCGGTGGTGCCGGCGGTCGCCACGATCGCGATGGCGCGCAGCCCGGTGACGCGCAGCTCATCGAGCGTCGCACGGAGCGCGGGGATGTCCATCGCCCCGGACGCGTCGGCGTCGACCGCGACCACCGCGCGCTCGCCGAGCCCCAGCAGCATCGCCGAGCGCCGCACGCTGAAGTGCGCACTCTCCGAGGTGACGATCCGCCAGTCGGCCGCCTCGGCGGGAAGGCCGTCGCGGACCGTGGAGGCGGTGTGCTCGCGGGCGAGGAGGAGACCGAGGAGATTCGACGCGGTGCCGCCCGACGTCATGACCCCGGACGCCTCGGCAGGGAGACCCAGGAGTCCTGCGAGCCAGCCGACGAGATGGTCCTCGACGAACGTCGCCGCCGGTGCCTGGTCGAAGGAGTCCATCGACTGGTTCGTCGCGCCGATCGCGAGCTCCGTGGCGGCCGCGGCGACGAGCGGGGCGCAGTGCAGGTGCGCGGCACACGCCGGGTCCGCGGGCCACACGCCGTGGTCGAGGATCAGCCGCTCGATCTCGGACACCGTCGCCGCGAGTCCGCGACCCTCGTCCGGGCACGGGTGGAGCGCGGTGATCTGGGCGCGCAGCTCGTCGGGGGAGATGCCCGACCACGGGCCCGACCGGCGGGCGGCAGCGCGCTCCACGGCTCCGGCGATGAGCGCCGTGGCGTGGCTCAGCGACGCGCCGGGAGCCCCGGCGAGCGCCGCGCTCACGCGGTCCTCGGGGAGTTGCGCAGCGCACGACCGAACGCCGTGGCGATCCGATCGGCCTGGTCCTCGCCGAGGATCAGCGGGGGAAGGAACCGCACGACGGCGTTGCCGCGGCCGCCACGCTCGGCGATGACGCCTGCCTCGAGCAGCCCGCGCTGGATCGCTGCGGCGCGCGCCCCGTTGGGAACGGGCACGCCGTCGCCGTTGGTCTGCGCCGGGTCGACGATCTCGACGCCGACCATGAGGCCCCGGCCGCGGACATCGCCGACGGTCTCATCGGTCGCGGACTCGGCGCGAAGGGCGGCGCGCAGGCGCTGGCCCATCTCTTCGGCGCGGGCGGGAAGGTCTTCGGTGACGACGTGGCGCAGCGTCGCCTCGCCGGCCGCCATCGCGAGCTGGTTGCCGCGAAAGGTGCCCGCGTGCGCGCCGGGCCGCCAGGTGTCGAGCTCGCGGCGGTAGACGATCACGGCGAGCGGGAGCCCTCCGCCGATCGCCTTCGACAGGACGAGCACGTCGGGCTCGAGCCCGAGCGCCTCGCTGGCCCAGAGCGTGCCGGTGCGGCCGACGCCGGTCTGGACCTCGTCGACGATCAGCGGCACGCCGGCGCGGCGGGTCATCTCGCGCAGCTCGGTGGCGAACGCCGCCGGCATCGGATGCACGCCGCCCTCGCCCTGGACCGGCTCGACGATCACGCCGGCCGGGGTCACGACGCCGGAGTGGTCGTCCTCCAGCAGGCTGCGGAGCGTGCGGGCGCAGAGCTGCGCGCCCTGGTCACCACCCACGCCGTACGGGCAGCGCAGCGAGGTGGGGAATGGGACGTGATGCACGTCGGCGGCGAGGGAGCCGAGCTCCTGCTTCGCCCCGAGATCGCCCGTCAGGGCAAGCGTGCCCTGCGTCATGCCGTGGTAGCCGCCGGCGAACGCGACCATGCCGTCCCGCCCGGTGGCGGTTCGCACGAGCTTGACCGCGGCCTCGACCGCGTCGGCACCTGACGGCCCGCAGAACTGGATGCGCCCATCGCGGAGATGCGGAGGCAGCACCTCGAACAGCGACTCGACGAAGGCGTCGCGCACCGGGGTCGTGAGGTCCAGGGTGGTGAGCGGGACCTGATCGCGGAGGGTGCGGTCGAGCGCCGCGACGACCACGGGATGGTGGTGGCCCAGCGCAAGCGCGCCGGCGCCCGAGAGGCAGTCGAGGTACTCGCGGCCGGCCGAGTCGGTGACCATCGCGCCGCGGCCGGAGACCAGCGCGATCGGCAGCGAACGCGGGTACGTGCGGGCCGAGGATTCGCGGCGGCGCTGCCGGGCCAGCAGCGGATCGCCGGTCATCGGTTCGCTCGGTGACGTGCTGGTGTCAAGCACGCTTGCGAACGATATTAGGTTTCCCTAACACGCGCGGTTCGCCGCGCCGGTTCGCCTCAGGATTCGATGATGCGCACGAACAGGCCGCCAGCGGCCTTGTCGGCGATCGCGTGCTCGCGGTCCCCGATGCGGATCTTCATCTGGCCCGCCGCGGCCTGGTGGCCCTCGACGTGGAGCCGGGCACCGGGGACGAGGCCCTCGGAGTAGAACCACTGCAGGAGGTCGCCGTCGTGCTCGGCCAGGGCGACGATCTCACCCGAGCGGCCGGCTTCGAGGTCGGCGAGCGGGATGAGTCCGTCGTTTTCCTTCTGCTCGGACTTCGGCTCGACGAGCCACCCGTGCGGGCAGCGGTCGGGGAAGCCGAGCTTCTCGTTCATGCGGTCGACCATGTCGTCGCTGAATGTGCCGCCGATGCGGTCGGCCTCGACGTGGGACTCGGCCGGCTCGATGCCCATGTAGTCGGTCAGGAAGCGCTCGACGATGCGGTGGCGGCGCACGACCCGCTCGGCGCGCTTCTTGCCTGACACCGTGAGGATCGCTTCCTTGTTCGCACCGCGCTCGATGAGGCCCTCGGCGGCCAAGCGCTTGAGCATCTCGCCCGCGGCCGCGCGGGACACGCCCAGCAGTTCCGCGATGCGTGCGGCGATCGCGGGGGAGCCGTCGGCCGGGCGGTACTCCCCGACCGGGAAGGCCAGGAAGTAGATGGTCTCGAGGTAGTCGTCGACGGAGTGGCCCGCGGTGTTCGCCATGCATCCAGCATAAGGCACCTGCAAAGCGAAGGGCGCACTCCTCAGTCGGAATGCCTGCCAGGCAAAGTTAAGCTAGCTTTACATCGTCACACCCCATCCCCGGGCTGGTCCTCCACAGGACGAGCCGCGACTCGGAGCAACGATGAGAGCTAGCGACACCCACACCCCGCAGCGCGCCCGTCGGCGCCGCCTGCTGGGCCTGCTGGCGGCGGGCACCCTCGCTGCCGGCGCGACGGCCGCACCGGCCGGCGCGGCCACGGACTTCCAGTGCATCGGACCGGTCGGCGCCACGCCGACGGCCGACAACGTCATCCCCAGCTCGGACCTCGAGCTGCGGGTCGTCGGCACCGCGGACTTCGGCGACGTCGTCGTCGGGCAGAAGTTCAGCTACGCCCCGACGGTGCAGTACAGCCTGACCAACGCGTACCTGAAGCGCCTGGGTGAGAGCGGCTACCTCGCCGACGGCGAGAACAAGCTCGGCGGGATCACGTTCTGGGTCGCGATCAAGGCGGCCAACACGCTGGAGGAGCGCCAGGTGCTCCGCGGCGTGGTCAACCCGACCGCGAACACCCGGGTCATCTGGGACGCCGCGGCGAAGACGGTCAAGGTCCAGCGCTACACGAACGCCGGGGTGGCCAACGGTCCCGCCACGCCGGACCTCGCGGGCAGCACGAACCTCAACACGACCGAGGTCAGCTGGACGCCGCTCACGGCCTCGCCCGTCTCGTTCTCCGTCGCCCCCGGCGGCTCGCTGGGTGAGTTCAGCGTCAAGTCGCAGTGGCGCAAGGCCACCTCGACGGCCAGCGACCCGCAGGACAGCGTGTTCAACAGCCCGGCCGTGCCGGACGTCGATCCGCTGGAGACCGTCCGCCCGTACGGCGGCTTCTACGCCCGCGTCCGCATCGGCAACGCCGCCGGCAGCGAAGGCCGCACGTCGCTCGACTGCGTGGGCGGCAGCGCGCACCTGCTCAACGACACCGTCGTCTACAAGGAGCGCGGCAACGTCCTGCCCGCCGATGGCGGGGACCGCGGCCGCTACACGGTCCTGGCCGCGCCGAGCACGAGCTTCGCGTCGGTGACCCCGGATGCGCAGACGCGTCCGTTCACCTGCATCGACGGCCTCGGCCGCTACATCTCGCGGGAGATCAACGGCTGGGACATCGCCCTGAGCACCGGCGCCCTGCCGCAGTTCACCGCGGGCCAGGGGTACAGCCTGTCGGGCGCGAAGCTCGACGTGACCGTCGGCTCGCCGATGATCAAGGGCCTCTACAACAACCTCAGCGCCTACCAGGTGCTGCCGCCCGACGGCATCCTCCGTCAGGACTTCACGCTGTGGGTCCAGATCAAGGCCTCGAACACCGCCGAGGGCACGCAGCTCGTCAAGATCGACTCGGAGTGGACGGCGAAGTTCATCGACCCGGACGGGGTCCCGGGCTCGGGCGACGAGCGGTACCCCGCGTCGAAGCTGAAGTTCGACGTCCCGGCGACGAGCTGGACCCCGACCGGCGCCGGCAACGTCGAGTTCACGGTGGGCGACCCGGGCCAGATCCCGGAGCTCACGCTGGTCGGCCGTGGTCACGCGGGCGCGGCGGGTGCCGTGTTCCCGATGTACCCGTACGGCTCGCTGTTCATCCGGGCCGAGACCGGCCGCTACGGCGCGAGCATCGACTGCGTCGAGGGTGACGTGTCGATCGCCGACTCGAGCATCGGGTTCTCGAACCTGGGGCGTCGCAGCCCGGACCTGAAGATCCCGACGCCGGTCGCCGCGGGCGCTCCGCCCGCCACGACGACCGTCTCGGCGGGCTCCGCCGGCCGGTACGCGATCACGCACAAGCCGAAGGCCGCGTTCGCGACGGCGACCCCGGTCCCCGTCGCGGCGCAGGCCGTGGCCGCAGCGGCGACTCCGGTCGCCCCGAAGCCGGTAGCGCCGCAGCTGAAGGTCACGGGCCTGGCGAAGGGCCTGCTGACGATCAAGCGCAACAAGCTGTCGGTCGCCGTCAGCTGTCCCGCGTCGGCCGCGACATGCACGGGCAAGCTCGCCCTGAAGAGCGCGAGCAAGGTCAAGCTCCGCAAGAGGGGCAAGGCCGCCATCCGGACGCTCGCAGGGACGAAGGCGTACTCCGTCGCCGCGGGCAAGACCGCGACGGTCACGCTGAACCTGTCGCAGGCCGGCAAGACGTTGCTGTCTTCGAAGAAGAAGCTCGCCGCGGTTCTGACGGTTTCGCCGAACGGCGCGAAGGCCGTGACCACCAAGCTCACGCTGAAGAAGTAGCGGAGCGCATACAGCAATGACGTGACGACCGGGCCGCGGCGCATGACGCCGCGGCCCGTTCGTCGTCCTCGACCCCGGAGCTCCCGTGACACGACGTCTTCTCTCTTCCGCCGTACTGGCCGCCTCGCTCTGCGCGCTCGTGCCCGGCGCCGCCATGGCCGGCAGCCAGTCCGTGGGCAACTCGTGCCTGTACAGCTACGACTCGTACTGGCGCGACATGCCGGTGACGCTCACGGGAACGCCGAACAAGACCACCGCCGCGCCGGGTGAGACGGTGCGCCTGGCGGGCCAGACGCTCGACGTCACGCTGCCCGACTGGCTGGCCGAGTACGGCTACAACCTCGGCCTCCTGCAGCCCGGGGAGAACCAGCTGCCGACCGAGATCTGGGTCGCGATCCGCGGCACGAACACCACGCAGGGCGTGCAGTGGCAGCAGGTCGACACGGTCGCAAAGACCACCATCACGACGACGAGCACCGGATCGTTCCAGGACGCCACGCCGTTCGTCTACGACGTACCGCACCTCACGGACACCGACTGGACTGCGAAGGGCGGGCCGATCGCGTTCTCCCAGGCCCGTTCGGGCTCGCTGCCGGCGATCCCCGTCGGCCCTGGCGGGGCGAACCGCACGCCGAAGGGCAGCGTGTTCCTCAACGTCGACATCTCCGGGTACAAGCTCGGGCTCGACTGCGCGTCGGGCGGCTTCATCGCCCAGGGCGCGAACTACTCCGAGCACATCGCCCCGCCGTTCGCGACGGTCGACGTGCCGGCTTTCTCGTGCATCAACCCGCTGACGCCGGCGGGCACGACGACCTCGCCGATCGACGTCGACCTGCTGCCGGACACGGCCGATCCGAAGACGATCCAGCCGGGCGGGACGTTCACGACGCGGCCTCGGGTGATGTACCGGATCCCCAGCGCATATCTCCAGGCACTGGCTGCGGCCGGGCGGCTGCAGACCGGCGACAACGAGATCACCGGGACGCTCAGCGTGGCGGTGCGCGCGGTCGGTGCGACCCCGGCCGCACAGACGGCGACGGTGCTCATCGACCCGGTGACCGTGACCGTCACGGGCGGCGCGGTCACCAGCGGTGACGTGGTCGGGACGGCGACGCTGTCGGTGACGACGTGGACCGCGTCGGGCACGGCCGGCGTCCAGCTCTCGGCGGGCCCGGTCGGGTCGCTGGGCTCGGTCGCCCTCGGCGGCGGGACGAACGCGACCGCCTACGGCAGCGCCTACGCGCGGCTGACCGTCACTCCGGAGACGACGCCGGCGACTCGGTTGTCGCTGGACTGCGTCAGCGGGACCGCCGTCATCGGGAACACCGGCATCGCCTACGGCGAGCGCGGCAACATCGCCGCGGCCGAGGGCGGGGACCAGGCCCGCTACGACATCGCCGCCAACCAGCTGGACCCGTTTGCGGTCATCCCCGTCGAAGGCGTGGTGGTGGAGAAGCCGCCGACGGTCGACCCCCCGATCCAGAACCCGGGTGGCGGCGGTGGAACGCCCACGCCGGTGGTCACGCCCGGACCGGGTGGCTCGGGCGGGCCGGGCACAACGGTGCTCCCAACGCCTCTGCTGTCGATCACGGCAACCTCGCTGCAGGCGAGCAAGAGCAAGCTGTCGGTCGCGGTCATCTGCTCGACCGGCACGTGCCGGGGCACGCTGAAGCTACGCACCGCCGCCAAGGTCAAGCTCACGAAGAAGAGCAAGGCCAAGCAGGTGACGCTGACGGGCGCGGCCCGCTACACGGTGGGAGCGGGCAGGGGCACCGTGAAGCTCACGCTCGGGCGGGACGGCAGGGCACTGCTGCGGCGCTCGTCGAAGCTGAGCGTGCAGATCGTGGCCACGCCCTCCAGCGGCAAGCCCGTGACGAAGAAGGTCACGCTGAAGCGCTGACCGGGCGCTCCCAGCCGGTCGCCTGCTCGAGCTGTGCGGCCAGCGCGAGCAGGATCGACTCCTCCTCGGCCATCAGCTGCACCCCGATGGGCCATCCATCGGCGGTGCGGCCGAGGGGGAGCGAGATCGCCGCCCACCCCGAGACGTTCGCCATCGGCGTCCACCCGGTGGTGGCGAACTCGGTCTCGAAGAAGGCGCGAACCGAGCCGCGCGGCTGGTTCAGGTGCCCGAGCGGCGGCAGGGTCGTGAGCAGGGTGGGGCAGAGCAGGACGTCGTGGGCGGCGAGTCCGTCGGCGAAGCGCCGGCCCTGCGCATGGACCTGGCCGATCGCGTGCTGCAACTGCATGCCGGTCGTGGCGAAGCCTTCGCGCATCATCTCCCAGCTCGACGGCTCGAACTCGTCCTCCCGCGGCGCGCGCCCGAGGTGCTCGGCGGCGAGGTCGTGCAGCTCGACGTTGCTGATCGCGTGCAGCACCGCGACGGCGTCGGTCACCGCGTCGCCGTCGAAGTCCGGCGCTCCCGCGTCGACCTCGTGCCCGAGGTCGACGAGCAGCCGGCCCACGGATTCGACAGCGGCCCGGACCTCGGGGTCGGTCGTGCCGCCGAACGGCGGGTCGGCGGTCATCAGGATCCGGGTGGGCGGCGGCTCGCTCGCCGCGGCCTCGGAGAACGTCGTGGCAGCTGGCGGGGCCGTGTAGGGATCGCCTGCGACGACGCCCGCGCTCGCGTCGAGCAGCGCGGCGCAGTCCCGGACGCTGAAGGTCAGTCCGTGCAGGTTCACCAGGCCCGAGAGCGAGTCGCCCGCGCCGGGAGCGAACGACATCCGGCCGCGCCGGGGCTTGAGCCCCACGACGCCACAGCACGACGCCGGGACGCGGATCGACCCGGTGCCGTCGCCGCCCGACGCCAGCGGCACCAGGCCTGTCGCCACCGCGACGGCCGACCCGCCGCTCGAGCCGCCCGGGCTGCGATCCGGCGCCCAGGGGTTCACCGTCGGGCCGAAGAGCGTCGGCTCGGTCGTGCAGTGGTTGCCCCACTCGGGCGTGTTGGTCTTGCCGCAGACGACGAGGCCGGCGGCGCGGTAGCGCCCGATGAGCCACGGCTCGGTCGTTGCGACGTGGTCGCGCAGCGCCACGGAGCCCATCCGGTCGGGCACGCCCGCGAGGGCGCCGCCGAGGTCCTTCAGCAGGAAGGGCGCACCCGCCAGCGGCCCGTCGGGCAGCGGCTTCGCCGCTTCGGCCCGTGCGAACGCGAAGAGGTCGCAGATCACGGCGTTCAGGCCCCGTGCGGCTTCGATGCGCGCGATGGCCGCGTCGACGAGCTCGAGCGCGGTGACCTCGCCGTCGCGCACGAGTTCGGCCTGTCCGATGGCGTCAACGTCGCGGAACTCGTCGAGGGTCACACCGCGGATGATCGCGCGCGGGGACGGTTTCGGGGATCGCCCGATGGGCGAAACCGCTTTCGACCGGTGTCCAGCGCGCAACGCGCCGGTATTGGGAACAATGATCGCCATGCCGGACCGGGGAACGGATGCCTGAGCAGGACGTCGACGTCCGACTCGAGGGCGTGACGAAGCGCTTTGGCGAGCATGTGGCCGTCGATGCGCTGGATCTGGAGATCGAGCGCGGGGCGTTCTTCGCGCTGCTCGGCCCGTCGGGCTGCGGGAAGACCACGACGCTGCGGATGGTCGGCGGCTTCGAGGAGCCCACGGCCGGTCGCGTGCACCTCGGTGGGACCGACGTCACCGAGCTGCCGCCGTTCAAGCGCGACGTCAACACGGTCTTTCAGTCCTACGCGCTGTTCCCGCACCTGAGCGTCGAGAAGAACGTCGCGTTCGGGCTGGAGCGCAAGAAGCTCAGCCGCGACGAGGTCCGCACCCGGGTCGCCGAGGCGCTCGACATGGTCCAGCTCGGGCAGTACGGCGCCCGGCGCCCGGCGCAGCTCTCGGGCGGCCAGCAGCAGCGGGTCGCGCTCGCGCGTGCGCTCGCCAACCGGCCGCGGGCGCTGCTGCTCGACGAGCCGCTCGGCGCCCTCGACCTGCGCCTGCGCAAGGAGCTGCAGCTCGAGCTCAAGCGGCTGCAGCAGGAGCTGGGCATCACGTTCGTCCACGTCACGCACGACCAGGAGGAGGCCATGAGCATGGCCGACACCATCGCCGTGATGCGCGACGGGCGGATCGACCAGGCCGGCACCGCGACGGAGCTGTACGAGACGCCGCACACCGAGTTCGTCGCGAACTTCCTCGGGATCTCGAACCTCATCGATGGGCGGGTCATCGGCGCCGACGGCGACGTCGCGTCGGTCGAGACCCACGACGGGGCCACGCTTCGGCTGCCCGCCGCGCGGACCGATGCCCACGGCGAGGTCCGCATTGGCGTCCGCCCCGAGAAGGTCCAGCTCGCGCAGAGCGAGGCCGACGTGCCGGACGGCTGGAACACGCTGCGCGGCACGGTGATCGTCTCCGCCTTCCTCGGCGTGTCGATCCAGTACGTCGTGCGCGCGGCCGGCGGCGAGGAGCTCACCGTCATCGCGCCCAACCGGGACGGCACCGCGCCCGACGTCTTCACGGTCGGCCGCGACGTGCTGCTGACCTGGAATCCCGAGTTCACGTTCGTCGTCGACAAGGAGGTCGCCGCATGACTCGGGCCGAGCCCTCGCATACGGCCGGGAGTACTCGCTGCGCTCGCACATCCCACCTGGAGGCTCTCGTATGACCGATCCGTACTTCGAGCAGACCCGTCGCACCTTCATGGGCCGCGCGGCAGGCAGCGCCTTCGCGTTCAGCGGCCTCGCCGCGTTCCTCGCCGCGTGCGGCGGGGTGGAGGGGACGGCGGAAAAGCAGAACACCGCGACGGTCGCGACCGCCACGCACCCGAAGGAGGCGATCGCCGCCTGGACGTTCGCCAACTGGCCTCTGTACATGGACAAGAAGCTCCTGACGGCGTTCGACAAGGAGTACGGCGGCGAGGTCAAGTACGTCGAGGAGATCAACGACAACTACGAGTTCTTCAGCAAGGTCCGCCAGCAGCTCCAGGCGGGCAAGCCGATCGGCCGCGACATCGTCGTCCTCACCGACTACATGGCGCAGCGCTGGGTCAAGGACGGCTACGCCGAGCCCTTCGACAAACAGAACATCCCGAACGCGAAGAACCTCGTCGCAAACCTCAAGACCATCGGCTACGACCCCGAGCGTTCGTACACGCTGCCCTACCAGTCGGGCGCCGTCGGGATCGGCTACGACATCAAGCGGACCGGCCGCGAGCTGACCTCGATCGAGGACTTCTTCGACCCGAAGTTCAAGGGCAAGGTCACGATGTTCTCCGAGCCGTATGACGCGGCAAGCACCGTGCTCATCCAGGAGGGCAAGGACCCCGAGAAGGCGACGCTCGACGAGCTGCTCGGCGCGATCGAGAAGATCGGCAAGGCCAATGACGCCGGCCAGTTCCGGCGCTTCACCGGCAACGACTACTCCACCGACCTGACCAAGGGCAACGCCTGGGTCTGCATGGCCTACTCCGGCGACCTCGTCCAGCTGCAGAGCGACAACCCGAACCTCCGCTTCGCCTTCCCCGAGGAGGGCGCGGTGCGCTTCACCGACAACATGATGATGCCGGCGAAGGTCGCCCATCCGTATGCGGCCGAGACGATGATGAACTACCTCTACGAGCCCGAGGTGGCGGCGAAGCTCGCGGCCTACGTCAACTACATCTCGCCGGTCGACGGGATCAAGGAGATCCTCGAGAAGACGGACCCGGAGATCGCCGAGAACGAGCTGATCTTCCCGTCCGACGAGGTCGCCGGGCGGCTGAAGAACTACCCGCAGCTCACGCCCGCCGAGGAGCGCCAGATGCGCGAGGCGATGGCGCAGGTCACCGGCGCCTAACCATGTCGCTGCGCCGCCGCCGTCAGCTGGTCCCGTGGCTGCTCATCGGCCCGGGACTGCTGTGGCTGGTGGTGTTCTTCGCCATTCCGCTGGCGAACCAGCTGTACGTCTCGCTGCAGACCGGCGACCCGGAGACGGGCTACCAGTTCACGTGGGCGTTCAGCACGTACGTCGACGCGATTAAGGACTACCACGAGCAGTTCCTGCGCTCGATCGGCTACGCGGCGACGGCGACGATCCTGTGCCTGATCATCGCGTTCCCGCTGGCGTACTTCGCGGCGTACAAGGCGCGGAAGCTGCGCGGCCTGATCCTGCTGTTGATCATCCTGCCGTTCTTCGTCAGCTCGGTGCTGCGAACGGTGTCCTGGCAGCTGATCCTGTTCGACGACGGCTGGATCGTCGCGCGGTTCCGGGACATTGGCTTCCTGGGCGACGACGGGCGGCTGCTCGCCACGCGGACGGCGGTGATCGCGGGCATCACCTACAACTTCCTGCCGTTCATGGCGCTGCCGATCTACGTCTCGCTGGAGCGGATCGACCGCCGGCTGGTGGAGGCGGCGACGGATCTCTACGCGTCGCGAGCCGCGGCATTCCGCCACGTGACCCTGCCGCTGGCGCTGCCGGGGATCTTCGCCGGCTCGCTGCTGACCTTCATCCCCGCGTGCGGTGACTTCATCAACGCCGCGCTGCTGGGCACGCCCAAGCAGGCGATGATCGGCAACGTCATCCAGAGCAAGTTCCTGTTCATCCAGGACTACCCGACGGCCGCGGCGCTGTCGTTCATCCTGATGCTCTTCATCCTCGTCGGGGTGGCGCTGTACGGGAAGCTGCTCGGGACCCGCTCGCTCATGGACGCGGCCGCATGACGACAACCGCCGACCGCATCCGCAGCTGGTTGCTGGGCGCGTGGAGCGCCCTCGCGCTGCTCTACCTCTTCATCCCGGTCTTCGTGATCGCGGCCTTCTCGTTCAACGACAACCAGGGCCGCTTCAATTTCACGTGGGAGGGCTTCACGCTCAAGCACTGGAAGGACCCGTTCGCGGATCCCGACCTGGCGCTGGCGATGAAGAACTCGCTCCTGATCGCCGGGATCTCGACGGCGATCGCGGTGGTGCTGGGGACGCTGATGGCCTTGGCGCTCGTTCGCTATTCGTTCCGTGGCCGGAGTGCGGTCGACCTGTTCGTGTTCCTGCCCTTGGCGACGCCCGAGGTCGTGCTGGGTGCCTCGCTGCTGGCGTTGTTCCTGACGATGGCGGTCACGACGGGCTTCATGACGATCGTGCTCGCGCACGTGATGTTCACGGTGTCGTACGTGGTGGTGACCGTCCGTGCGCGGCTGGAGGGGATGGATCGCCACATCGAGGAAGCCGCGATGGATCTCGGCGCGACCGAGTGGACGGCGATCCGCAAGGTGACGCTGCCGATGATCGCGCCGGGCGTCTTGGCGGCGGCGTTGCTGGCGGCGGCGATCTCGGTCGACGACTACGTGATCACGAGCTTCAACGCCGGCCAGACGACGACGTTCCCGCTGTTCATCTTCGGAGCCACCCGGCAGGGGGTGCCGCCGGCGGTCAACGTCCTGGCGACGGGGCTGCTCGTGGTGATCTTGCTCCTGCTGGCGCTCAACGTGTTCGTGCAGAAGCGGCTCGCGGCGCGGGACGCCGGGGCGATGCCGTAGGGGTGTGGGATTTCGGCGACGCACGCCGTCGTCGAAATCGCACACCCCAATCGCTTGCTCGTCCGCTGGCGAAACCGGGCGCGCGCGCCCGAGTACTTGGGTGCAGTGGGCGTGAACACGGAGACCGAGAGCGTTTGGTGGTTGCCGCGAGCGTTCGCCGTCGTTCTCGTCGTGCTGTGTCTTCCGGTCAGCTGGTTCTGGACGGTCGCCGGCAACAACTGCGACAAGCCAGACTGCGGCTGGATGGCCACGGACGCGACGCTCACCATCGTCGGTAGCGGTCCGCTCGTACTCCTCTTCCTCGTGATCGTGGAAGCAGCGATCGCGTGGGCGCGCCACGCCCGATGACGGTGTCCGGTGTCGAAGGTCACACGTCACGGCGGCGAGCAGTAGTCCTCGGCCTCCTCTTCGTACTGATGATCGTCGGCGTGCTTTGGGGCATCCGCGCGACCAGCTGCGAGGCCTATGACTGCCCAGGTTGGGCCTACGACGAACCCGCCGTATCGATCATCGTCTACGGGCCTCAGGCGCTGTTCTGGCGTCTGTTCGACGCAAGAGACGAAGACCGCGTCTGGTCCAACTCGGGACGAGAGCGGTAGTGCTCACACCTGGCCGACCCACGAACTGATGACTCGCATACCGGAACATAGATCGACGTCCAGCGACAGCCGCCGACGCCAGCGTTGGTGGGTCCCACGAATGGTCGCGTTCTTCATCGGGCTGGCCATGCTCGGCTACGGCGTCGCGTGGTGGATGAACGATTGGCTGTGCGAGACCAGCTGTGACGGCTGGCAGCACAGTCGGATCGGGCTCGCCCTGCTCGTTGGTATCCCAGCGATCTTCACCTGCGGCGTGTTGGTGGAGCTGCTGTTCACGGCGGCGAAGCGGGACCGTGCCCGTGCCCGTGGCGCGGGGGAGTCGCAACAGTGCAGAGCCGCGCGAGTAGGCGTGTCATCTGGCGGACGGGATCCGTCTGCCAGATAACACGGCGCCCGCCTACACCGGCGTCGCCGTCACCACGATGTTGTCCCGGTAGTGACCGGTGGCCGTGTTAAACGGCCCGCCGCACGTCACCAGGACGAGCTTGCGCGCGCCCGTGCGCGTGAAGACACTGGTCGGCAGCTCGCCCTTCGGCATCCGCCGCACCGACGACACGCGGTAGCGGCGTGACTTCCCGTCGCTCGAGCGGAGCGTGACGGTCTGCCCGCGCTGGGCCTTCGGCAGGGCGTAGAACGCGCCCGCCCCGTCCTTCTTCGAGTCGACGTGGCCCGCCAGCAGGATCGTGCCCGACGAGTCACCAGGCGCCGCGCCGTCGCGCCACCAGCCGACGCGGTCAATGTTCTTGGGGACGGCAAGCGCGCCCGGGTCGGCCTCGGTGTCGATGTCCGACCCGGTGATCGGCGCGCTCACCCCGAGCCCGTCGATCGAGACCGATGTCGGCCGCACGCCGTCCTGCGCCGCCCGGGCCCGCGGGCCCCGGACCGCCACATCTCCCCGGCCCGTCAGGATCAGCGGCGCCGCCAACGACGTCTCCGCCTCGATCCCACACTTCGTCTCGACAGCCGTCACGGTGTCACTGCCCGCGATCCGCTCGACGTACGTGTAGAAGCCCGAACGGCGCACCGTCGCCTTCGGGGAGCGCACCTCGCCGTCACCGTCCGCCTCCACCTTGCCCTTCCAGTACGGCGTGCCCTTGCAGTCCATGTCCGCGCGCGAGGCGTACGGGCCGTAGAGCTCGACCTCGATCGTCACCGGCGTCCCGCCCAGCCCAGTCACCGAGATCCGATCGGAGAGCGCAGAGCCCGGCCGGACCACCTGGTCGGAGACCTTCGTCACGACCTTCGGCGCGGCCTTGGCGAACGTCGTCTCGGTCGCCTCGCCGCACGCGGTCTGCACGCCGGCATACGCCGCGGACTCCGCGATCGACTCCCGGTACGTGTAGTAGCCCGCCTGCTTGAGCTCGACCGCCTCGGTCGTATACGTGCCGTCACCCGGGACGGGGAACGTCCCGGTCCAGTACGGCGTGCCCTGGCAGGTGATCGCCTCGCGCGTGGGGTAGGGGCCCCACAGCTCGACGTTGACCGTCGCGGGCAGGACGCCGAGCCCGGAGACGACCACGCTGTCGGTGATCTTCGCGCCCGGCGCGGTCTCCTGGGCGCTGATCTGGGTGACGATCGCGGCCGCGCCGCGCACCACCGTCGTCTCCGCGGCCTCACCGCACACCGTCTTCACGGCGGCGACGCGGTCGCTGTCATCGATCCATTCGACGTACGTGTAGTAGCCGGGCGTGGTGAGCGTGACCGGCTCGGTGACGTAGGTGCCGTCAGAGGACGCGGTGAACGCTCCCTGCCACACCGGCGTGCCGTCGCACTTGGCCTGGTCGGCCGCGGCGAACGGGCCGTACAGCGCGGCAGTGACCGTGACCGTCTCACCGGAGAGGCCATCGACCTTCACGCTGTCGGTGACCGCCGTCCCCGGCGTGACCGTCTGGGCGCTGATCTGGGTGACCACCGTCGGCGTGACCTTCACCGGGAACTGCGCATCGCCGCTCGCGGTCGCGGTGGCCGGAGCCACGAGTCGCTGGCCACTGCGGGCGGACTCGCCGCGGGTCGGCACGTACAGCGCCGGCAGCGTCGCCGCGACCTCCGCCTTTGCCGTGATCTTCAGCGTGCCGGGCTTCGTCGGGGTGAACGTCGCCGAGATCGCGCCCTTGCCGTCGGTCTTCGCCGTCGCGGGAAGCCCGTCGAGACCGCTCCCGCCGAGCTTCACCGACACACCGGGCACCGCGGCCCCCGAGGCGGAGACGACCTTCGCGGTGAACGTCGACTCGGTGCCGACCTTCACGCCCTCGGCGACCGTGCTCTCCACCTTGTACGGCCCAGCGAGGCGCTCGGCGTCCCGCGCGATCGCGCGGTAGCGCTTCTCCACAGCCGGCCCGGCGGCATCCGGCGCGGCCTCACCCGGTGCGGCGTCGCCCATGAGCCCGTGGACGTAGAGCATCATCGCGCCCTGCTGCGTGCGGTCGTCCGAGTCGCCGTAGCGCCACAGCGCGAACGCCATGCGGCGGAGCTTCGAGGCCGAAACCGACTCACCGTCGCGATTCTTCAGGCCGGAGGCCGACCGCTTCTCGTAGGCGAACGACCGCGACGGGTACCAGAAGCGCAGATCGATGCAGAAGAACGGGTTCTCCTGGTCGGCGACGACCTTGCGGAAATCCCCGAACCAGCGCGGCCCGTAGCGGTAGGTCCTGTACTGGCCGACCCCGTCGGTCCCGCACGTGTTGCGGCCCGCCTTCGCGCACGGATCGTTCTGATTCGGTGGCTCGGCCGCGGAGGAGAGCGCGGGGCTCGCCGTAGCGATCACCGCAGCCAGAATGAGGGTGATCGGGGAGAGGCGGCGCACGTCTCCCTTCCTATCAGCGCGCGAGGCGGATCAGTCTGTCCCGAGTCCCCAAAACGGCCCGGACAACCCGGCCGAGGCGAAGTACGCCTTGGCCTCCGCGGGCTCGCGCCGCACGTAGCCGGGGTCGAGCCGGCCGGTGTACCAGTCGCTCGCCAGCCGCCAGAGCGTCGCGAGGTCCATCACGTACCCGCGCGCGTTGCCGCTCGCCGCCAGGCACGCGTCGACGCACGCCTCCGAGCAGAACAGCCGCTGGTGGCCGCACGTGTGCACGACGTCGTCCCAGCACCGCGCCATCGGGACGACGAAGTGCGCAACCTCGCTGCCCTCCGGCGGCGCGTCGGTTCTCACGACCCACGCGAGCGCGGCGTCGCAGCCCGGGCAGCGCGTGGCGACCAGCGCGTCGGGCAGGTCGGGCAGCAGGAACGGCATCGCGAACGCGTCCCAGGCGCAGCCGCCCCACCAGAGCGTGGACGGCCCCATGACGGAGAAGCCGAGCGGGACCGCCGAGAACGGATGGGCCATGACGATCTCGCCGCGGTCGTCGAGCGCGACGTGCCGCGCGTCGGCCAGCGCCCGCAGGCCATCCAGGACCTCGTCTTCGGACGCCCGGAGGATCCGCCCCAGCCACGCCGCGGACGGACGGCTTCCAGACGACGCGAAGCGCTCGTAGATCGTGACCCGCAGGTCTTCGAGATCCACGGCCGGCACATCAGCCTCCGGGCTCGAGGACCCGCCAGACGATCTCGGTGAGCGCGGCGGTCGCGCGCGCATCGGCCTCCGGATCGGCGTCGCCCGCGAGCATCTTGTGGCACACGCGCTCGACCATCCACGCGAGCGCCTCGGCCACCGTGTCCGGGTCGGCGTGCTCGGACTCGCGGCCGGCCCAGCGCATCCGCAGGTTGTCGGCGACGATCGCGGAGACGCCGGTGACCGTCTCGTTCCACGCGTCCCGCGCGGCCTCGTCGTACTCCGCGAGCTCGATGATCGCCGCGCCGACGACCGCGTGCTCGTGCCAGTTGGCGACCAGCTTGCGCACGACGCGCTCGATGTCCTCCCGCCCCGATTCCGGGTCGGCCAGCACGGGCTCGGCGAGCGCCACCCACGGCTCCGTGTCCTCGGCGGCGAGCCGCGCGATCAGCTCGCGCTTGTCGGGAAAGTGCGCGTAGAACGTCGAGCGCGAGACCCCGGCGGCCTCCACGATCCGGTCCACGCTCATCGCGGCGACCGGCGCCCCCTCCTCGAGCATCATCCGGAACGCGGCGAGGATGCGCGCCTGCGTGGCCTCGCGCCGGCGGCGGCCGGACGTGGCCTGAACGGTGAATGCCCGCGAGGTCGTCACGCGGACACCACTATCACGCCGGCTGCGGCGTGAACCGGACGGGGAAGGACTTCAGCTGGTTGACGAAGCAGGACT
>JAEMSV010000252.1 GCA_016462625.1 Solirubrobacteraceae bacterium
GGGTCGAGGGCCACGGCCTCGGCGAGGAACTCGAGCGCCTCGGGCATCGCGCCCAGGGACCGGGCCCGCTCGCCGGCCTGGCGCAATCGCTCGGCCGCCTCGGTGTTCCGGCCTGCCGCCTGGAGATGCCGACCCATCTCCGCGGCGCGGGCCGGTGCGGGATCGGCGGCGTCAGCGTGCTGAAGCGCGTCGGCCAGCTGCTCGTGCAGGGCAGCGCGCCGCGCCGACGGCAGGTCGTGGACCATGGCGTCGCGGAGCAGCGCGTGGCGATAGCCGGCGCGGCCCTGCGGCGCGCGGAGCAGACCGGCGTCGACGCCGGCCGCGACGGCCGCGGGACGGTCTTCGAGGCCCAGCGCGTCGAGCTCGGTGGCGGTCAGCTCGCGGCCCGCGATGGCCAGCAGCTCGGCGAGGCGCAGCGGCTCGGGCGCGAGCCGCGCGGCGTCGGCACGGACCGCGCCACGCAGGGTCCGCGGCGGCTCCTGCTCGCCCCGGACCATCGCCCGGGCGCTGGCGGTCGCCAGCAGGGGATTGCCATCGGCTGCGGCGACCACCTGGTCGATCTCCGCTGCGGCCCGGAGCCCTGCGCCCCGCGCCAGCTCGGCGACCGCGTCGGCCGGCAGCGGCACGAGGCTGATCGGCTCATCGGCGGCCTCGCGCGCCGCAAGCGCGTGGGCGACCGCGTCGATCTCAGGGCGCCGCGGCAGCTCCCGCCGCGTGGCCAGGACGAGCAGCGCCAGGCGCGGCAGGCGCCGACCGACCCGGGCGAGGGCGGCGACGCTGCCGGCGTCGGCGAGATGGAGATCGTCGAGGAGCAGGGCGACGGGCCGATCCGCGGCGGCCCAGGCCACGGCCTCGGCGATCGCGTCGAGCAGGCGGGCGCGCACGAGCTCCGGATCGCCGAACCGCGCCGGCTCCCTGACGCCCCGGGCTCCCAGGCACAAACCCACCGACGGCACGAGGGTCGCGAGATCATCGACCCAGGGCGTCCCGGCCGGCGGCGGCTCGACGTCCTCGCAGAGGTCGCGCAGCAGCTCGGTCCACAGATCCAGCGGTGCGCCGCCGACCTCCGGTGGCGCCGCCCGCGCGACCCGCGCCCCGACCGCGCGGGCCTCCGCGAGCACTTCGGCGGCCAAACGGGTCTTGCCGATCCCCGGCTCACCCTCGATGAGGACAAGCCGCCCGGCGCCGTCCGCGGCCCGAACCCACGCGTCCCGCAGCGCGGCGAGCTCTGTCTCCCGTCCAACGAGCGCAGGCCGCGCCGCGGCGGCCCCGCCAAACCCCGCGGCCTGCTCGCCGAACGTTGAGATTCCGGGGTCAGAACCCCGGAATCTCAACGTTCGATCTGCTGGGGCGCGGAGATCGTTGGCCAACTCTCGAGTTGCAGTCGAGGGTGCGACGCCCAGTTCTCTCCTCAGGCGGTCGGTCAAGCGGGCGTGGGTGGTCAGCGCGGCGGCGACGTCACCGGCGTCAGCCTGTGCCTGCATCAGCCGCCGGTGAGCCTCCTCCCCCAGCGGGTCGTGCGCGGCGAGCCGCCGAGCGGCCGCGAGCGCGGTGGCGGGGTCGTCCGCGGCGTCAACCTGCGCTGCGAGCGCGGCCGCGACCCGGTCGTGGTGGTCGTCACGGGCGAGCAGGACCCACTCGTCATCGAGGCCGGGAAGCAGTTCGCCCGCGCCGGGGTCGGGCTCGAGCGCATCCACCCAGACGGCGTCGGCCCGCAGGCCGAGCGCGCCCCGATCGGCCTCGAGGAGATCCGCGGCGGGGCCGAGGGAGCCTCGGAGCGCCCAGGCGGCGCTGCGGAGACTCGCGCGGGCGCTGGAGTCCAGGACGTCCGGCCACAGCCGCGCGGCGAGGTCAGCGCGCGCGTGCGGACCCGGATGGAGGGCGAGCCATCCCAGCAGGGCACGCGCAGGGCGGCCCGCCGGCGGCGCGATCGGCGCGCCGTCGTGCTCCAACGCAATGCCGCCGAGCAGGCAGATCCGCAGCACGGGCCAAGGGTACTCCTGGCGCAGCCGCCGCGGAAAAGGAACACGGGGCGTTGACGGCGCAGTGATGGGTCCCCGGCACATTGGCCCCACCGTCCACCGACCTCAAGGAGCCACCATGGCCCCCGCCACCGCCACCACGTTCGACCTCGACCGCCTGACCAGGGCCATCGAGTCCCGCGACGCCGAGACCCAGCTGGCCGCATACGCCGACGACGCGGTCGTCGAGAACGTCGACGCCGAGCACCCGCCGAGCAACCCCGTCATCGTGCGCGGCCGCGAGGCCATCGGCGCGCTCCTGCGCGACGTCGCCTCCCGCGACATGCAGCACGAGGTCAGCGACGCGTTCGTCAGCGGCGACCGCGCCGCGCTGCGCGTCGACTGCCGCTACCCCGAGGGAGCGCGCGTCGTGTGCCTCGCCACGCTGGAGCTCCGCGACGGGCGGATCATCCGCCAGCGCCAGGTCCAGAGCTGGGACGCGTGACGCGGCCTCAGGCCGCGATCTGATCGATGGCGCGAAGCGCCACGGTGTCCTCGGAGAGCTCGCTGCCCCCGCGGGTGGCGAGCTCGAGGTCAGCCAGCGCCTCGATCGCCCGGCGCAGGGCCTGGGGATCGGCCTTGCGCGCCTCGGCGATCCGCTTGTCCGCCGCCCACGGGCTGCCCTTGAAGGTCTTCTTGATGTCCTGCGGCGCCTCGCCGGCGTCGATCCGCAGCGAGATGCCGAGCAGCTCGCGCACACGCCGGGCCATCAGCGGCACGAGGCGCGGCATCGACTCGCCCTGGGCGCGGAGCTCGAGAAATGTGGCCGTCGCCTTGCGCTGATCGCGGGCCACGAGCGCGTCGATGAAGCCCCAGACCTGCTTCTCGGACGCCTGCGCGACCGCGTCCTGCACATCGGCGGCCGAGAGTCGGGCACCCTGGCCGTGCTCGAGCGCGAGCTTCTCCAGCTCGCGCAGGATGCGCTGCTGGCGTTCGCCGACCAGCCGGACGAGCACCTGTGCGGCCTCGCCGTCCAAGGAGATGCCGAGCCGCTCGGCCTCTCCTGCGGCCCAGCGGGGCAGCTCCTTCGCCTTCATGGAGCCGTGGGCGCGCACCTCTCCGCCGGCGGCTTCGACGGCCCTGGCGAGCGGCGGAGGGACCTTGAAGCGGCCCTCCTCGCGAGCGAAGAACGCGATGGTCGTCTCCGGCGGCATGTCGGCGAGGGCCGGGACCAGCGCCGCGGTCACGTCCGCGTCCTTCCAGCGCTCGGCGCCGTCGACGATGATCACGCGCCGGCTCATCGCGAAGGTCATGGCCTGCAGCGCGGCGGCGGCGGCCTCGGGCGTCGCGTCCTCGCCTTCGAGGACCTCCAGCGCGCTGGCGTCTCCCCCGCGCTCCGCGAGGGTCCGCAGCCCCGCCCGGCGCTCGCCGATCCGCCCGTGGTCGTCACCGTGGAAGAGGTACGCGGGCTT
>JAEMSV010000026.1 GCA_016462625.1 Solirubrobacteraceae bacterium
CGGTGAAGCTCTCGGTCGGCTCGAAGACCTGATCGCCGACGATCGAGACCTCGAAGCGGTAGTTGCTGTTCGGCCCGCCGAGGCTGGGGATCGTGAAGACCGAGAGGCGGGGCGTGAAGTCGTCGGCGCCGAGCGCGCTGTCGGGGCGCGTCGCGATCGCCAGCGTGACGGAGCCCGTGAAGTTCGAGACCGTGATCGGGAAGGCGATCGACGTGCCCTTGCCGTCGCCTTCGACGACGGTGGCATCGGAGATCGTGACGACCGGGGCGACCGGGTCGTCAGCGCGTGCGGGTGCCGCTGCGACCGTGCCGACCAGGGCAGCGGTCAGCAGCGGCAGCAACGTCCTCCGGGCAGGGAGCGGACGGAGCATCACTCCCGGAAATCGGACGGGAGCGACGCACCTTTAACATCTAGGCCGCTGCGAACTCGTAATCGTCGAGGTCGAACCGCGCCGCGCGCCACATCGTCTCGAGCGTGGTGGCCGCGCGGATGGGCACGTCGCCGTCCTTGTTGAAGTAGTAGCTGTTGGCCAGCGCGCAGCTGTCCTGCCAGAAGATCTGGTTGCCGCGCCGCCGCATCATCTCGGCGAAGTACCGATCGTTGGCCTCGCGGGTGACCTCGATCCGCGTCGCGCGCTGCTCCCGTGCCCGCTTGAGCAGGCGGATGATGTGGTGGGTCTGCGTCTCGATGAGGTTGAAGTACGACGCGCCGTTGTAGCCGTAGGGCCCGAGGATCGAGAACATGTTCGGGAAGCCGGGGACGCTGACGCCCTCGTAGGCCTGCACGCGGTTCTCGTCCCAGAACTCCGCGAGGTCCTGGCCGCCCCGACCCGCGGTGTTGACCGCCGCCAGGCTGTCCGAGTCGAAGGCCGTGAAGCCGGTGGCGAGGATGAGGACGTCGATCTTGTGCGAGACGCCGTCCGAGGTCGAGACCCCGGTCTTCGTGATCTTCTTGATCGGCGTCGTCTCGAGGGTGACGTTCTCGCGGTTGAACGTCTTGAGGTAATGGTTGTGGAAGCTCGGCCGCTTGCAGCCCAGGCCGTACTCCGGGGTGAGCTTCTTCCGCGTCTCCGGATCCTTGACCTGGCTCTCGAGGAACTGGAGACCCTGCCGCATCCCGATCTTCCCGACCGGGAGCTTCTTCGCGTAGTTCGCGGCGATCGGGAACGTCAGCTCCACGTAGGCCTGGCTGGCGAGCCGGGCGATCCGCTTGCCGAACGGCAGGTTCAGCAGCAGCTTCGTCGGTCCCTCGATGGGCGCGTCGGGCTTCGGCATGCACCAGATCGGCGTGCGCTGGAAGACGGTCAGGTGCTCGACCTCGGGGGCGATCGACGGGATCACCTGCACGGCGGACGCACCGGTCCCGATGATCGCGACCTTCTTGCCCTTCAGGTCGACGTCGTGGTCCCAGCGGGCCGTGTGCATGGAGATGCCGGCGAAGTCGTCGACCCCCGGGATGTCGGGCTTGCGCGGATCGGTGAACACGCCGGTCGCGCCGACCATGTACCGGCCGGTGATCGTCTTGCCCTCGGTGGTGGTCAGCGTCCAGAGGTCGTGCTCCTCGTCGAAGTCCGCCTTCTCGACGCGGTGCCCGAACCGCAGCTTCGGCCGCAGGTGGTACTTGTCGACGAGATCCTCGGCGTAGGCCTTGAGCTCGTTGCCGGGCGCGTAGACCCGGGACCAGTCCGCGCGCGTCTCGAACGAGAACTGGTAGCTGAACGAGGGGATGTCGACCGCGACACCCGGATACGTGTTCCAGTGCCACGCGCCGCCAACCCCGTCGCCGGCCTCGAGGATGACGTAGTCGTGGAAGCCGGCCTGGTCGAGCTTGATGCCTGCGCCGATGCCCGAGAACCCGGCCCCGATCACGATGACCTCGTGATCGGGAGAAGTCTGACTGCTCATGCAGTCAGTTTTGCATCTCGCGGTACCCGAGGGTAGGAATCTCCCTCAGACCGCCGGTCGGAGCGGCTCAGTCGGTGGCGTCGGCGACGAGCGCGGCGACGAGGCCGTCCGGCGTGTGCTCGCCCGCTTCGACGTCGGGCTCGATGCCGAGCTCTCTGAGGACCGTGCTGGTCTGCGGGCCGATCGACACCACGCGGGGGAGCGGCGCCTCGCCGATCGCGTCGCGGAAGTAGCGCCCGGCGCTGCCGGAGGCGAAGGTCACGTAGTCGGCGGCGAGGGCCGCTTCGCGGACGCCGTCCTCGAGCGGATCGGGGACGGCGCGGTACGTGGTGAGCACCTCGACGTCGATCCCGCGCTCGCGCAGCCCGTCGGGCAGGACGTCGCGGGCGTCTCGCGCCCGGGCGACCAGCGCGCGCTTGATCTCGAACGGCTCCAGCGCCTCGAGCAGCCCTTCGGCGACGTAGCGCTCGGGGATGACGTCGGGCTCGATCCCGTTGTCGCGCAGCGCGTTCGCCGTGCCCGGGCCGACGACGGCGATCCGCAGGCCGGCAAGGTCGCGCGCGTCGCGGATCAGCTCGAACAGCCGGGTGACCGCGTTGGGCGACGTCAGGCAGAGGAGGTCGAAGGCGCTGAGGTCGGGCAGCTCCACCGGGAGCGCCTCGATCCCGATCGCGGGCGCTTCGACGACGGACGCGCCGAGCGCGCGGAAGCGGTCCGCGAGCGCGCTGGCCTGGGCGCGTGCGCGGGTGACGACGACGCTGCGGCCGGCCAGCGGGCGGTCCTCGAACCAGGCGATCTCGTCGCGCAGGGCGACGACGTCGCCGATGACGATGATCGACGGGGCGCGCACGCCGGCGGCCTTCGCGGCCTCGGGCAGCTCGGCGAGCGTCGCCGTGACGGTGCGCTGATCGGGCAGCGTGCCGCGCTGCACGACGGCGGCGGGCTGGTCGGCGGGCCGGCCGCCTGCGATGAGGGCGGCAGCGATCCGCGGCAGCGACTTCACGCCCATGTAGAGCACGAGCGTGCCCGGGAACGCCGCGAGCGCGGGCCAGTCGAGCATCGTCTCGGGCTTGTCGGGGTTCTCGTGCCCGGTGATGAACGCGACCGCGGCGCTGATGTTGCGCTGCGTGACGGGGATGCCTGCGTAGGCGGTGCCGGCGATGCCTGCGGTGACGCCGGGGACGATCTCGAACGGGATCCCGGCTTCGTTGAGGATCTGCGCCTCCTCGCCCCCGCGACCGAAGACGAACGGGTCGCCGCCCTTCAGCCGGACGACGGTCTTGCCCTCGCGCGCCTTCTCGAGGATCAGCGCGTTCGTGACGTCCTGCGGCACCTGCTTGCCGCCGCCGATCTTCCCGACGTCGATGAGCTCGGCGCCCGGCTTGGCCTCGCGCAGCGCCTCGTGCGGGATCAGCTGGTCGTGGAGGATGACGTCGACGGTCCGGATGAGCTCCAGCCCGCGGACGGTCATGAGCCCGGTGGCTCCCGGTCCGGCGCCGACGAGGTAGACCCGCCCGGCGCTCACGCCGTTCCCTCCGCTGCGGCCATGCCTTCAGCGATCTGCAACAGGTCGCGGGCGCCCGCGTACTCCGCGCGGCCCGCTGCGGCCCGGCCGAGCTCCTCCGGGTCGCTCGCCTTGCCCCGCACCGTGTCGCGCAGCCACGCGCCACCGTCGGGCAACCCGACGAAGACGTCGACGGTCAGGTCGTCGCCCTCGAGCGTCGCGTGCGCGCCGACCGGCGTATGGCACGTCGCGCCCAGCTCGGTGACGACGGTGCGCTCGCAGAGCAGCGCGATCCAGGAAGAGCGATCGGTGATCCGCCGCGCCGCCTCTGCCGCAGCCGCGTCGTCGGTCCGGCCCTCCAGCGCGATGACGCCCTGGCCCGGGGCGGGCACGAAGTCCAGCCGCGCAGTCGCGGCCTCACCGCGGCCCAGCCGCTCGAGCCCTGCGGAGGCGAGCAGCAGCGCGTCGACCTCACCGGCCGCGAGCTTGCCCAGCCGCGTATCCACGTTCCCTCGCATCTCGACCACGGACACATCGTCGCGCGTGGCGAGCACCTGTGCCCTGCGCCGCAGCGAGCTGGTGCCGACCTTCGCCCCGGGGGGCAGGTCGGCGAGCGACGCAGCGCCGCACAGCGCGTCGCGCGCGTCGGCCCGCGCGGGGGCGCCGAGCAGGTCGAGCCCGTCGGGCAGCTCGCCCGGAACGTCCTTCGCGCTGTGTACCGCCAGGTCGATCTCCCCCGCGAGCAGCGCGAGCTCCAGCTCCTTGACCCACTTCTCCTTGTCGACGAGCGCCCGGTCGCGGTCGCCGGTCGTCGTGATCTCCACGATCTCGACCTCGTCCTCGCCGAGCAATCCGGCGATCAGCCGTGCCTGGGCCAGCGCGAGTGCGCTGCCGCGCGTGCCCAGCCGAACCACTAGTGGCCCGTCCTCGGGTATCCGACCCGAAACGCCGGGCGCCGATCGCCGCCTGGCTGCGTCCTCGGACCTCGATGTGGCAGGGCCACACCTTCGATCCTGCGTCCTGGCCAGCCGCCGCCGGCATCCCGGCGTTTCGCGCCGCCTACCCGAGGACGAACCACTACGCGCCGCGTCGCGGGAGCGAGCGCACCTCGGCGCCGCGCTCGGGCTCTTGCACGTCGACCGTCGCGCCCTCGTCCATTCCGAACAGCTCACGCACGAGCGACAGGCGCCCGTGGCTGCGGTTGGGGTCGCTTCCCTTCAGGCGGATCGTCGGCTCGTGCAGCAGCCGGTTCATCACGGCGCGCGCGATCGCCTCGACGCGCGCGATGTCCGCGGGCGACGCGCTCTCCCAGCGGCCCTCGTTCTCGCCGAGCACCTGCTCGACGATCTCGGTGCCCTGCTGGCGCAGCGCGGCGATGGTCGGCAGGACGGCACGGGAGCCGAGCCATTCGGCGAACCGCTCGATCTCGTCCTCGACGATGTCCTCGGCCCGGCGCGCCTCGATCTCACGGACGCTGGTCGTGCGGCGGACGACGCTCTGCAGGTCGTCGACGTCGAAGAGGGTCACGCCAGGGATGTCGGCGCACGCCGGATCGATGTCCCGCGGGACGGCGATGTCGATGAGGAGCAGCTCACGGCCGCCGCGGGCCTTCATGACGAGCTCCAGCGTCTCCTGATCGATGATCGCGTGCGGCGACGCGGTCTGGGAGACGACGATGTCGGCCTGCTCGAGCTGGTCGGGCAAGCGGTCGAGTGCGACGACGTCGCCGCCGAAGCGCTCGGCCAGCGAGCGGGCGCGGTCGGCGTGCCGGTTGGCGACGAACATCGTGGTGACGCCGCGCGCGTGCAGCGCGCGGGTCGTCAGCTCGCTCGTCTCACCGGCGCCGATGATCACGACGTGGCGGGCGGCGAGCTCGCCCAGGGTGTCCTCTGCGAGCTTGACTGCGACGGACGACACCGACGCGTGGCCCTCGCTGATCTTCGTCTCGGTGCGCACGCGCTTGCCGGTCTGCAGCGCGGCGGTGAACAGGCGGTTCGTCAGCGGCCCGGCGGTGCCCGCGCCGAGCGCGGTCTCGTATGAGCGCTTGACCTGCCCCTGGACCTCGGCCTCGCCGACGATCATCGACTCCAGACCGCTCGTCACACGGAACAGCTGCCGCGCGGCGTCGCAGTTGCGCGGCGAGTACATGACCTTGCCCAGCTCGGTGGGGCGGATGCCGGCGCGCTTGGCCAGCCAGCCGAGCAGTTCGCTCTCGGCCGCGACGGGGTCGCCGACCACGACGGTGATCTCCGTGCGGTTGCACGTGGAGATCACGACCGCCTCGCGGATCGCCGGCTCGGCGGCGAGGTCGGACAGGAACTCGGTCGCCGCGGCATCGCCGAGCGCGAGGCGCTCACGGACGTCGACCGGGGCGGTCTTGTGCGAGATCCCGAGCGTCAGCAGCTCACTCATGAGACAACCTTATCCACGTCTGTCTCATTCTGCTGGATATTTGCCGCGTCGCGCTCGTCGAGGAGCTTGGTGAGCTCGCCGATCTCGTCTTCGATGTGGCTCAGGCGGATCGCCATGATCGCGACGTAGATCAGGATCAGCGCGACGAAGACGACGTAGGCGGCCGCGACGTACTTGCCGGCCTCATCAAGGGGAAGTGCGGGCATCAGCTCGGATTCGGAGCGCCGGACCGGCGGGGGGCGGGGACATCGCCACCGAGACGGCGGCGCAGGGCACGGACCTGGAAGCGGGCGCTCTTGCTCGCCAGCTCGTACTTCCAGAGCGTGATGAACAGCAGCGTCATCCCCAGGAGGGCGACGAGAAACGTGAGCATCATCTCGCCCGGCATGCCGCCGGTCGTGGTGCCCAGGGTGCGCGGGTGGATGTAGCTCTCGGCCATCCGGACCGCGGCGAAGTTGATCGGCACGAACGCGCCCGCGACGATCGCGAACACGGCGGCGTAGCGGGCCTGCGTCTCGGGCTGCTCGATGCTGAAACGCAGCGGCTGGTAGCAGACGTACAGCAGGAAGACGATGAGGAACGAGACCAGCATCGGCTCGTCCCAGACCCACCACTGACCCCACGAGCCCTTCGCCCAGATCGAGCCGGTGATGAGCACGCCGACGGCGAGCATCAGCGACAGGTGGATCGCGACGTACGAGCGCATGTCCCAGCTGCTGTCGCGGGTGCGGAGGTACTGGATCGCCATGATGCCGCCCGCCACGAACCCGCCGAGGGCGACGATCGCCATGGGCACGTGGAGGTAGAAGATCTTCTGGATGAAGCCCTGGTCGGCCTCGTTGGGCGTCCAGAAGAAGACCATCGCCAGCGCGATGGTCATGATCAGGGCGGTCGCGGCTGCGATCGGTCGCAGCCCCTTGCCGTACATCTTGGGTCAGTCCTCCAACAGGAAGTCGAAGATCGCGTAGGCGATCAGCGCGAACAACAGATCATAGATGGCGATCAGGGTCAGCCACCGCCCGGGGAGCGACTGGGCGCCGCCTTCGTGGAACAGGGGCGCGGTCAGCTCGGACGCGCCGAGCACCACCGGGATGAGCAACGGCAGGGTCAGGAGGGGCACGATCAGGTCCCGCGCGCGTGTACGTATGGCGATCGCGGCGACGAGTGTGCCGATCACGCAGATGCCGATGTCGGCCAGCGCGAGGACCGCGAGGAGCTCCGGCAGCGCCTGGCTCGGGGACGGTCCGAGGAGCAGGATCGTGAAGGCCGGCACGGCGACGAGCTGCACCACGACGAGGTACAGCAGCAGCGCCGTCGCCTTCGCGACGTAGAGCGCGGTCCGGTCGACCGGCGCGAGCAGGAACCCGTCGAAGCCGCCCTGCTCGGCGTCGGTGACGAACAGGCGGTTGATGCCGAGGAGCGCGGCGAGCAGCATCGTCACCCAGAAGACGCCGGCCGCGAGCTGGCCGTCGACGACGTTCGTGTCGAGCCCGAAGTGGAAGACCACGAAGACGGTCACGCTGAACAGCGCCATCGCGGGCACCGACTCGCGCATCCGGATCTCGAGCAGCAGCTCCTTGCGCAGCAGCGTCGCGACGGTCGACGTCATGCGTACAGCGCCTTGAGATCGGCGGCGCCGAGCGTGTCCGCCGGGCCAGCGTGAACGGGGCGACCGTCCTTCAGCGCCAGGACGAGGTCGGCCTCCTCGATGGCGTGCTGGGGATCGTGGCTCGTCAGGACGCGCGTGCGCTTGCTCTCCCGCCCGATGAGCGGTCCGACGTGCTCGGCCGCGCCGGGGTCGAGGTTCGCGGTCGGCTCGTCGAGCAGCAGGACCTCGGGCTCATGGAGGACCGCGCGGGCGACGGCGACGCGCTGGGTCATGCCGCGGGAGAGCTCGGCGACGCGGTCGTCGGCCCGCGCGGTCATGCCGACGGCCTCGAGCACGTCGGTGACGCGCGCGGGCGTGACACCGAACAGCCGTGCGTGGAACGTCAGGTTCTCGCGGGCGGTGAGCTCGCGGTAGAGCATCGGCTCGTGCGCGAGAAACCCGACCCTCCCGCGCACGGCCCAGCCGTCGTCGGGCAGCTTGCGCTCGAGGATCTTCGCCGTCCCCTCGGTGGGGCGCAGCAGGCCGGCGAGGATCCGCAGCAGCGTGGACTTGCCGGCGCCGTTGGCCCCGAGGATGGCCAGCGTGGCGCCGGCCGGGACGGCGAGGGTCACATCCGCGAGGGCGGGGCGCTCTCCGAAGCGGCGCCCGAGCCCGTCCAGCTCAACGGCCGGGCTCGAGGCCACGCTCGCGCCTCATGAGCTCCACGGCCGCGGGCAGCACCGGGCCGACCACGGGAAACAGCTCGCGGACCTCGCGGGCGGTGCCGGGCAGATTGATGACCAGCGTGGCCCCGGCCGCTCCGGTGACGCCGCGTGTGAGGACGCCGGTCGGATCGTGCTGGCGCGCCTCGGCGCGCATCGCCTCGGCGAGCCCGGGGACCTCGCGGTCGATCACGCTCAGCGTCGCCTCAGGGACGATGTCCTCAGGCTGCAGGCCGCAGCCGCCGTTGGTGAGGACGAGCGAGAAGCCCGAGTCGATGTAGGTCAGCAGCCGGTCTTCGATGATGTCGAAGTCGCTGGGGACGACCTCCATCGTGTCGACGTCGGCGCCGGCCGCCTCGGCGAGCTCGGCCAGGAGCGGCCCGACCTCGTCCTCGCGGTGGCGATGGACGACCTCGGTGGAGACGGTGAGCACGGCGGTGCGCATGAGCGGCAGATGGTACGGCGCGCGCGCCCACGCGGGTGCAGGGAGGGGATCAGGACCGCGGGCGTTCGCGCGGCGCGCAGAGGGTCTTGGCCTTCGCGTCCGGGAAGGCGTCGGCCGCCTCCTCGGCCTGCAGCGCGACGAACGCCTTGTCGAACGAGTCGATGTACAGCCTGAGCGCTGCCGCGTCGTGCTTGTCCTGGCTGGCCTGTCGCCTGGTCCGGTCCCTGCGCGTCAGCCGGTCTCCGCCGCGGCGCTGCAGGAGGCGCTCGGCCCGGCCGAGTCGCGCTTCGGCCATCGCGACCTGCTTCCAGTCGTCGGGATCCATGCGGGCGGCCACCTTGATGCGGTCGGCCGGCGAGAGCTGGGAGTCGAGCCCGAGGTCCGCCACCGGATACCGGCGACCGGTCTGCGCGGAGCTGAGGTCGCAGAAGCGGCTGAGGAACTCTGCCTGCATGAGCCGGGCGGTGCCCTTCGCCGTCTCGTGACGGTCCGATCGGGCGTCTCGGACGGCCCACACCGAGGCGAGGGCCGCGATGAGCGCGGCGGCGAGCGTGAACCACGAGATCAGGCTCTTGCGCTGCTCCGGGTCGAGCTGGGGGAGCGTGGGGAGCTTGCGCTTCGACTTCTCCTCGGGCTCGCCCTGCTCCCCGTCGCCGGGCTCGCTCTCCTCGGCCATGGGGCGGTGTTCGGCGGCGCGGGGAGCTGTCCTGCGGATAATCAGGGGACCTCCAGCGTTTACGGGCCATCTTTGCGGTCCGAACGCTGACAAGATCCACGAGCTCGCCCACCTCCTGGAGCCCGCCGATGCCCGACAGCAGCGTCACCCGCGTCATCCCGCTCATCCTCGGCTGGGAGCGCCTGCCGATCTCCTTCTCGCTGCACGGCGACACGACCGGCGAGGTCATCGTCGAGCCGGTCCCCGCGCTGCTGCTCGACACCGACGACGGGTGGACGCTGATCGACGTCGGCATCAACAGCGTGATCGTCCGCGACCCCTGGCTGTTCCAGCGCCTCCACGGCCGCAACCACATGATCACGCCGTACCTGCCGGCCGAGCACGACGAGACGCTCATCGAGCAGCTCCGCGGCCACGGCGTCGAGCTCTCCGACGTCACGCGGATCTTCCTCTCGCACCTGCACAACGATCACGCCGGCTGTCTGCGCCTGTTCGATGCGAAGGTCCCGGTCTGGGTGCAGCAGCGCGAGTACGACTACGCGATGACCCACCCGCATCCCGAGCAGCACGGGATGTTCCGCATCGACTACGACGACCCGCAGATCGAGTGGCACTTCATGGACGGCGACGAGCAGCTCGCGCCGGGGATCTTCGCCTTCACCACGCCGGGCCATACGCCGGGTCATCAGAGCTTCGTCATCGAGACGAAGGACGGGCAGGGCTGGGTCTTCGCCTACGACGCGGGTGACCTGACCGCCAACTTCGAGCAGGAGATCAGTCCGGGCGGCCTGATCAAGAGCACGCCGGAGGAGGGCCTGACGTCGGTGCTGCGCGTCAAGGAGATCGCCACGCAGCGCGGCTTCCCGGTCATTCCGGGGCACGATCCGATCGTCTGGCCGAAGCTGATCCGTGCTGCCGGGGGCGTGCCGCCGGAGTTCCCGGGCGACGCCTGACCGATCCGCCGATCCAGCGCGTACCGTCCGCGCTGATGTCCGTAGCCCCAGAACCCGTCCGTCAACCCGCCGGCGAGCAGATGGCGAAGTGGAGCGTCAAGGCGCTCCTGATCGCCGCGGGAATCACGCTCGTGGGCGGGGCCATCTGGTACGCGCGCTCGGCGACGGTGCCGCTGATCGTCGCGGCCCTCGTTGCCACGCAGCTCATCCCGCTCGTCAACTGGGCGATCGGCAAGGGCGTCCCGCGCGGCGCGGCGATCGCCGGCGCGATCGTGGGCTTCATCGCCGGGATCGTCGCCCTGACCTGGCTGTTCGTCGACGCGCTGTTCGGCCAGCTCGGCGGCGTGGGCGAGGAGCTGAGCGACGGCGCCGATCAGGTGGTCGACTGGCTCCAGAAAAACAACGACTGGGTGCAGCAGAACGAGGAGCAGGTCCGCGACTTCCTCCACGGTCTGCTGCCCGCGGCGAAGACGGCGGCCGACGGGGTCGTCAGCGGCGTCCTCGGCGGGCTCTCCCTGGCCGCGCAGGCCGTCAGCGGCCTGCTGCTCCTGATCGTCTTCCTGCTCTACATCATCACCAGTGGCGATCAGATCTGGGCGTGGATCCAGCAGCGCTTCAGCCCTGAGCGGCGCGACCGCGTCAACGTCGCGGGCACCGCCGCCTGGAGCGCGGCGACCGGCTACATCCGGGGCATCGCGCTCGTCGCGCTGATCGACAGCCTCGTGATCGGCGTCGGCATGGCCATCTTCGGCACCCCGCTGATCGGGACGCTGATGCTGCTGAGCTTCGTGTCGCTCTTCATCCCGATCCTGGGCGCGTGGGTGTCGGGCGCGGTGATCGTGCTCGTCACCCTCGGCGACGAGGGGACCGGTGCGGCGGTCGCCATGACGGCGGTGATCCTCATCGCCCAGCAGCTCGACAGCATGTTCGTGACGCCGCTCGTCTACCAGAAGACCGTGAACCTGCACCCGATCGTCACGCTGACGGCGGTGATCGTCGGCTCGCAGCTGCTGGGGATCGTGGGCGCGTTCCTCGCGGTCCCGATGGTCGCGGTGGGCTGGGGCGTGTACCGGGCGCTCGAGGTGCCCGAGCCCGGGCCGGATGACCCTCGGCTCGGGGAGCCGGCGGCCGAGCCTTCTGGCTAGCCCCGCAGCCGAACCGGCAGCGTCTTCAGCTGGTTCGCGAACGGCGACTGCACGAACTCCGGCGTGCCCTCGATCGTCATGTCGGGGAACCGATTCAGCGTCTCCTCGACCATGATCGTCAGCTCGAGCCGCGCGAGCGCGGTGCCGAGGCAGAAGTGCCGGCCGCCCGCGCCGAACGCCTGGTGCTCGGGGTTGCGGGTCACGTCGAAGTGGTTGGGATTCTCGTAGCGGGTCTCGTCGCGGTTGCTCGACGGGTACCACATGACGACCTTGTCGCCCTCGCGGATCGTCTGCCCGTGCAGCTCGGTGTCCTTCGTCGCGGTGCGCGCGAAGTGGCCGAACGCCGGGAACATCCGCAGCGCCTCCTCGACCACCGACGGCACGAGTGACGGGTCGTCGAGGACGAGCTGCCGCTGGTCGGGGTGCTCCATGAGCGCCCGCATGCCGCTGCAGTAGGTCGCCTTCGTGCTGTCGTTGCCGGCGGCCATGAGGAGGAAGAAGCCCATGACGATCTCGTGCTCCTCCAGGCGCTCGCCATCGATCTCGGCGTGCACGAGGACGGACGTCAGGTCGTCGGTCGGGTTCTCCCGGCGAGCGGCGATGAGCCTGCCGCAGCGCTCGAAGACCTCCGGGACCTCCTTCTCCATGACCGTCTGCGCACCCTCGGGCGTCGCGTCCGGGTCGCCGGCGCCGAGCACCGTGTTCATGAGGCGCGCCCAGACCACGTCGTCCTCGGGCGGCAGGCCCATGAAGCGGCCGATGACGCGGGCGACGATCGGCTGCGCGACGTCGTCGACGAGGTCGCAGGTCTCGCGGCCCTCGAGCCGGTCGAGCACGTCGGTGACGGTCGCGCGGATCGCGTCCTCGTCCTGGGCGATGCGCCCCGGCGTGAACCCGCGCTGGAAGAGCGCCTTGATGCGGTCGTGCTTGGGCGGGTCCATCCCGATGAACATCGCCTGCTGGAGCTCGAGCGGGAGGATCGCGTTCGTCAGCGCGGTGAAGCCCTTGATCTCCGACGAGTAGGTCTGCCAGTCGCGGCTGACGGCGTGGACGTCGTCGGCGGTCGTGACGGACCAGAAGCCCTCTTCCTCGGGGTACTGGGTGATGCCGTCGGACCAGTGCACCGGGCACTGCGCGCGCATCTGCGCGAAGAGCTCGTGCGGCGGGCCGTTCTCGAACTGCTCGCGGTCGGCCGCGCGCACGTGGTCGAGTGAGGTGTGATTCCGGTCGGTCGTGCTCATCCTGGTCTCCTCCATCGCCACGCTGAGCCCCCGCTTGAGGCAACGTACCTGAGTGCGGCGGTGCCCACTAGCGTTTAGACCATGAGCTGGACCATCGACGTCCCGATCGAGACGCTTCCGGAGCTTCCGCCCCTACCCGCGCCGATGGCCGCTGCGCTGAGCGACGCGCTCGCCCGGCCCGCGGTCCAGCAGCCTCCGTGGCCCGACAAGGACTACGCCGCGCGCGTGCGCCGGCTGCTTGAGGCGGTCCCGCCGATCACGGTCGCGCCCGAGGTCGATCGGCTCCAGGCGAAGCTCGCCCAGGTCGCCCGCGGCGAGGCGTTCCTGCTCCAGGGTGGCGACTGCGCGGAGACGTTCGCCGACAACACCGAGGAGCATCTGCGCGGCACGATCCGCACGCTCCTACAGATGGCGATCGTGCTGACGTACGGCACGTCGATGCCCGTCGTGAAGGTCGGCCGCATCGCCGGCCAGTACGCCAAGCCGCGCAGCTCGGACACCGACGCCGCCGGCCTGCCCTCGTACCGCGGCGACATGGTCAACGAGCTCACGGCCGACCCGGACGCTCGCCGCCCCGACCCGGGCCGTCTCCTCCGCGCCTACGCGAACGCGGCCGCTGCGATGAACCTCTCGCGCGCGATCACCGGCGCGGGTATGGCCGACCTCCATCGCCTGCACGAGTGGAACATGGACTTCGTCCGCGAGTCGAACGCGGGCGAGCGCTACGAGCGCCTCGCGACCGACATCGATCGCAGCCTGCGCTTCATGTCCGCGATCGGCGTCGACGACGACTCGCTGCGCACGGTCGACCTCTTCGCCAGCCACGAGATGCTCGTCATCGACTACGAGCGCGCGCTCCTCCGGCTGAGCAACGACAAGCTCTACCTGCTCTCCGCCCACCAGCTGTGGATCGGCGACCGGACCCGTCAGCTCGACCACGCGCACGTCGCCCTCGCGGCGATGATCGCCAACCCGATCGGCGTGAAGATCGGCCCGTCGACGACGCCCGAGCAGGCGGTCGAGCTGGTCGAGCGGATCGACCCCGAGCGAGTCGACGGCCGCGTGACGCTCGTCGCGCGCATGGGCGCCGACAAGGTCCGCGACCTGCTGCCCCCGATCATCGAGGCGGTCGATCGCACCGGGCACAAGGTCGTCTGGCAGTGCGACCCGATGCACGGCAACACCGAGGAGTCGCCGAGCGGGCACAAGACCCGGCACTTCGACAACGTCATGGGCGAGGTCGAGGGCTTCTTCGAGGTGCACCAGCGGATGGGCACGCACCCGGGCGGCATCCACGTCGAGCACACCGGCGAGAACGTGACCGAGTGCCTCGGCGGCGCGCAGCTGATCGGGCACGACGATCTCGGTGACCGCTACGAGACGGCGTGCGACCCGCGGCTCAACACCCAGCAGGCGCTGGAGCTGTCGTTCCTCGTGGTCGAGATGATCCGCCGCATCGGCTAGCCAGCGCAAACCACGGCTCGGGCGTCCACCACCGCACTGCGAGCCCGGACGTCGACGGGAGCACCCACGCCTCCGCGCCCGCGAACCGGATGGGCTGCGGGCCGTAGCCGGCGACGGTTCCCAGCGCGGCTTTGCCGGCCCGCATCCCGACGAAGGCGATGACCTCGGGCGCGCACCCGGCGATCACGCGCTGCAGCCGCGGCAGGTCGTCCGCGGCGGTTCCGATCTCCGCGTCGGATCCGCTGGTGGTCTTGTTCAGGTCGGTGATCCCGATCCCGAGTGCGAGCAGATCCCGGAACTCCTCGGGTGCGAACAGCCGCGGCGTCAGCCCGGTCTCGAACAGCATCGGCCAGAACTTGTTGCCCGGGCCGGCGTAGGGCGCGCCGCGCTGCGCGGACACCGCGCCGGCCGCGCTGCCGCAGAAGACCACCCGCAGTCCGGGGGCCAGGACGTCGGGCAGGATGGTCACGCCTAGGAGCGCAGCCGCACCGGCAGCGTCTTCAGCTGGTTGGCGAACGGCGACTCGACCCACCGCGCGTCGCCGGCCAGCGTCATCTCCGGGAACCGCTTGAGGGTCTCTTCCATGAGGATCCGCAGCTCGAGCCGCGCCAGCGCGGTGCCGAGGCAGAAGTGCCGGCCGCCCGCGCCGAACGCCTGGTGCTCGGGGTTGCGCGTGACGTCGAAGTGATCCGCATCCTCGTAGCGGGTCTCGTCGCGGTTGCTCGACGAGTACCACATGACGACCTTCTCGCCCTCGCGGATCGTCTGGCCGTGCAGCTCGGTGTCCTTCGTCGCCGTGCGGGCGAAGTGGCTGAAGGCCGGGAACATCCGCAGGGACTCCTCGACCGCGCTGGGCACGAGCGACGGGTCGTCGCGCACGAGCTGCATCTGCTCACCGTCTTCGAGCAGCGCGAGCATGCCGCTGCAGTACGTCGCCTTGGTGCTGTCGTTGCCGGCGGCCATCAGGAGGAAGAAGCCCATGACGATCTCGTGCTCCTCCAGGCGCTCGCCGTCGATCTCGGCGTGGACGAGGACGCTGGTGAGGTCGTCGGTCGGGTGCTCCCGGCGGGCGGCGATCAGCTCGCTGCAGCGGCGGAAGATCTCGGGGATGTCGCGCTCCATGACCATGTGCGCGCCCTCGGGCACGACGTCCGGGTCGCCGGCGCCGAGGATGCTGTGCATCAGTCGCGACCAGGTCGCGTCGTCCTCGGGCGGGAGGCCCATGAAGCTGCTGATGACCCGTGCGACGACCGGCTGGGCGACGTCATCGACGAGGTCGCACGTCTCGCGTCCGTCGAGCCGGTCGAGCACCTCGACGGCAATCGCGCGGATCTCGTCCTCGTGCTCAGCGATCCGCGCGGGCGTGAACCCGCGCTGGAAGAGCGCCTTCAGCCGATCGTGCTTGGGCGGGTCCATCCCGATGAACATCGCCCGCTGGAGCTCGAGCGGCATGATCGCGTTCGTCAGGGCGACGAACCCGCGCCGCTCCGAAGAGAACGTCTGCCAGTCGCGGCTGACCGCGTGCACGTCGTCGGCGGTGGTCACCGACCAGTACCCCTCCTCGTCGGGGTGGAGGTTGAAGCCGCTCGACCAGTGGACGGGGCACTCGGCGCGCATACGGCGGAACAGCTCGTGTGGCGGTCCGTCGTCGAAGGTCGCGCTCTCGGCGACGCGGACCTCGTCCAGCGGCAGCTCGTCTCGGCCGGTCGTGCTCATGCCGTGCCTCCTCGGTCAAGTGGACCGTACCCCACCAACAGGTGTCGCACCTACGGCGTCTCGGTGTTACACTTTCTCGATGCCGACGACGCGCCCGCGGTACACGGTCACGGACACTGGTGAGACTGCCGACCTGCTGGACCTAGCCGAGCGAGCATGGCCTGACGTCGCGGATCGTCGACAGTTGCTACTGCGCCTGACCGAGATTGGCGGCGCGACGCTAAAGGCCCAGCTCGAGGAGCTCGACGAGCGTCGTGCCCGTCAGCGGGCCGGTCTCGCTCGCGCTCCACAGCTCGTCGATGTCGATGCGCTGCTCGGCGATCAGGCGTGGCGCTGATCCTGCTCGACAAGTCCGCCTGGGTCCGCGGCGGTGCGGACCTCGTGGACCACGGCGAGCTCTGCATGTGTGCCATCACGCGCATGGAGATCCTCCACAGTGCCCGTTCGGCCGCGGACTTTGCGGTGCTCCAGGAGGATCTGGATGCGTATCGGGATCTCCGTATCGACCACGCGACGATGGAGGCTGCCGAAGCCGCGCTGCGTGAGCTGGCGAAGAGCGGAGAGCACCGCCTGCCGCTGCCGGACTTGATCATCGGCGCGTGCGCGCAGCAGCACGGCGCGGACGTCCTCCATGTCGATCGGCACTTCGATCTGCTGGCGGAGACGTTCGGCTTCCGCAGTCTGCGCGCAGCCTGACCAGCAGGCTTGCGTCACCCGCCGTCGGCCCAACCCCGCAGCCGCTCAAGCGCCTCGTCGAGCACCTCATCGCGCTTGCAGAACGCGAACCGCACCAGCGGGTCGAGGGCGCCGTCCGTCCGGGAGGTGAACGCCGCGAGCGGGATCGCGGCGACGCCCGCTTCCTCGGGGAGCCGGAGGCACAGCGCCCGCGCGTCGGCCTCGCCCAGCGAACGGGCGTCGATCGTGAGGAAGTACGTCCCTGCGCTCGGCAGGACGGTCGCGCCGATGCCGGCGAGCCCCGCCGCGAGCCGGTCGCGCTTGGCCTTCAGGCCGGCGGTGACCTCGGCGGTCTTCGCCTCGGGCAGTGCGACGCCCACGGCGGCCGCGTGTTGCAGCGGTGTCCCGCCGGCGAACGTCAGGAACTGCTTCAGCGCGCGCACGCGCGCGACGAGCTCCGCCGGCCCGGTCACCCATCCGATCTTCCACCCGGTCAGCGCGTGGGTCTTGCCGAGCGAGGAGATGGTCAGCGTCCGCTCGCGCATACCGGGGAGCGTGGCGAGGGGGATGTGGCGGCCGTCGTAGACGAGGTGCTCGTAGACCTCGTCGGTGATCGCAACGAGGTCGTGCGCTGCGCAGGCGTCGGCGAGCATCGTCAGCTCGTCGTCGGAGAGCACGCGACCGGTCGGGTTGTGCGGCGAGTTCAGCAGCAGCACGCGCGTGCGCGGCGTGATCGCGGCTTCGACGGTCGCCGCGTCGAGGCGCCACTCCGGCGGCGCGAGCGCGATCGGCCGCACCGTCCCGCCGGCGCGTTGCACGATCGGCTCGTACGAGTCGTAGGCCGGGTCGAGGACGAGCACCTCGTCGCCTTCGGACACGAACGCGAGGAGCGCGGCTGCGAGGGCTTCGGTCGCGCCGAAGGTCACCTGGACCTCGCTGTCGGGGTCGAGCGCGATCCCGTACCGGCGGCGCTGATGGTCGACGATCGCGGTGCGCAGTTCCGGGACGCCGGCCAGCGGCGCGTACTGGTTGTGGCCGTTGCGCATCGCGGCGACGGCGGCGTCGAGGATCACCGTCGGGCCGTCCTCGTCCGGAAATCCCTGCCCGAGATTGATCGCTCCGGTTCGCTGGGCGAGCGCGGTCATCTCCGTGAAGATCGTCGTGGCCGCCATGCCGGGAGCCTGACGCATCGGCGGCTGGTCAGGAGGCCTCGACGCGGTTAGGCTCGGGCGCGGCCGGGTGTCTACCGATGTACGGGGTGCGGGATGACGACGGGCATGACGCGGCGGAGGTTCGTCGGCGGGGCGATGGCCGTCGGCGGAGCAGCGATGGTCCCTGGCGTCGCGCGGGCGGCGAATCCGCCGGTGCGCGAGGAGCGGCGGCAGGCGGTCGTGATCGGCAGCGGATTCGGCGGCGCGGTGACCGCGCTGCGGCTCGGCCAGGCCGGCGTGCAGACCGTGCTGCTCGAGCGCGGCCAGCGCTGGGCCAGCGGCGGGCTCAACACGTTCCCGAGCGGCCTGCAGGTTGACCGTCGCACGGCGTGGATGGGCACGAGCCCGCAGTTCAGCTTCTTCGTCCCGAACCCGAGCGGCAGGTACGCGGGCCTGATGGAGCGGATCCCGAATCACGACCTGGCGATCGAGTGCGCGGCCGGGCTGGGCGGTGGCTCGCTCATGTACCAGGGCGTGTCGATCACGCCGAACGAGCAGCTCTTCGACCAGGTGATGCCGGCCGGGCTGTCGTTCTCCGAGTTCGACCAGACGTGGTGGCCGCGGGTGCGCGCGATGCTGAAGCTCCAGGAGATCCTGGCGGACGTGCTCGCATCACCGTCGTACGGCGGGGCGCGGATGTTCATGGACTTCGTCGCGCGTGCCGGACTGACGCCGGCGACGCCCGTCGCGCAGACGATCGACTGGGAGCAGGCCTGCCGCGAGCTGCGCGGCGAGACCGCCCGGAAGTTCATCACCAACGGAGACAACGTCCGCGGGCTGAACGGCCCCGGCCGCCAGTCGCTCGACACGAACTACCTGCCGGCGGCGGCCTCGACCGGCAACGTGGAGATCCGGACGCTGCACTGGGTACGCGGCGTGCGACGCGCGACCGGCGCGGGTCGATGGATCGTCGACATCGACAAGATCGATCCGCGCGGGCGCGTGCTCGAGCGGATCGAGCTCACCGCCGACGCGGTCTTCCTCTGCGCCGGGACGGGGAACACGAACCGCCTGCTGCTCCGCGCGAAGGCGACGGGCGCGCTGCCCGATCTCCCCGACACGATGGGCGAGCAATTCGCCGACAACGGTGACCTGTCGACCTTCAACACCATCGACCGCCCGACCGCCCGCGGTCAGGGTGGCCCGGTCCCGGTTGGCTGCCTGGACTGGGACCACGAGGACGGCCCGGTCACGATGCTGTGGACGAACTTTCCGTTCGGCAAGCTCGGCCTCGAGGCCAACCAGATGGGGATCACCGCGGTGACGCTGCCGAGCGGGTACGGGAAGTTCACGTGGGACACCGGCGCGGACAAGATGCGGCTGTCGTATCCCGTGGAGGTTCGGCGTGAGGCCAACGATCGCGCGCGCCGGCGGATCAACCAGGTCATCCGGGAGGGCCGCGGGCAGATGCTGAACCTGACGAAGGCCGACCCGGCGACCTACCACGCGCTGGGTGGGGCAGTGATCAACCACGCGACCGACGGCTACGGCCGCGTGCCGGATCACCCCGGGTTGTACGTCGGCGATGGCGCGCTGATTCCCGGTTCGACCGGCTGCTGCAACCCGTCGGTGACGATCGCGGCGCTGGCGGAGCGGAACACGGAGAAGGTGCTGGCGGAGGACCTGGGGTCCGTGTTCTGACGCGCACGAGGGCGGGTACGTGCGCGTCATGGTGCGCCGACCTTCCCCCGCAATGGTGGTCGCGTGCGTGGCCCTGATCGTCGCCCTCGGCGGCACCGGCTACGCCGCAACGAAGCTCCCGGCGAAGAGCGTCGGGCGCGAGCAGATCCGCAACGGCGCCGTGGGGAATCTGCAGATCCGCAACGGCGCGATCACGAGCGGCAAGCTGCGCTCGGACACCGTCACTGGCGGGAAGATCCGCAACGGCAGTGTGGCGGCGAAGGATCTCGCGAAGGGCGTGATCCCGACGCCGACGACGACGCTCCAGCAGGCCAGCGGCGACCCTCTGCCTCCGGGTGGGGTCGGCGCGGTCAGCGCTCAGTGCCCGTCGGGCCAGCACGCGACCGGTGGCGGCGGCGGATTCGCCGGCCCGCCGACGACGAACGACAAGATCGTCGACTCGCTGCCTGTCGGCGACGAGCGCCCGGTCATCCGCTGGCGGGTCAGCATCTTCAACGGCGGGACGGCGCCGCGCACGCCCGTGGCGTACGTGATCTGCACCGCGCCGTAGCGCCCTCGGGTGAGGCTGGAGTCCAACAGCTGGTCGTCATCCGGGACGTCTGCACCCAGATGCGGCGTGTCTTGACGCCCGGCGCGTCGGCAGTCGCCGCGTAGGGTACGGCGCTCAGGCAGGCTCGCCACGCGGCGGGGTGTCGACGACGGGGGTTGTGATGACGACCGGGATGACACGGCGGCGGTTTGTCGGTGGGGCGCTGGCAGTGGGCGGAGCGGCGATGGTTCCGGGGGTCGCACGCGCGGCAAATCCCCCGGTGCGCGAGGAGCGTCGCCAGGCGGTGGTGATCGGCAGCGGATTCGGTGGCGCGGTGACGGCGCTCCGGCTCGGCCGGGCTGGTGTGCAGACGGTGCTGCTCGAGCGTGGCCAGCGGTGGGCGTCGGGCGGGCTCAACACGTTCCCCCACGCGCTGCAGACGGACAAGCGGACGCAGTGGATGGACACGCGCCCGCAGTTCTCGTTCTTCGTGCCGACGCCGGGTGGCCGTTACGCCGGCCTGATGGAGCGCATTGCCACCGACGACATGTCGATCGAGTGCGCAGCCGGGCTGGGCGGTGGCTCGATCGTCTACCAGGGGGTGTCGATCATGCCGAACGAGGAGCTCTTCGACCGGGCGAAGCCACCTGGGCTCTCGTTCGCCGAGTTCGAGCAGAAGTGGTACCCGCGCGTGTCGGCCATGTTGAAGCTCGCGGCCATCCCGGACGACGTGCTCGCGTCACCGTCGTACGGCGGGGCGCGCATGTTCATGGACTTCGTCAGCCGCGCCGGGCTGACACCGGCGGGGCCGATGCTGCAGACGATGGACTGGGAGCAGGCGCGCCGCGAGCTGCGCGGCGAGACCGCGCAGAAGTTCATCACCAGCGGCGACAACCTGCGCGGCCTGAACGGTCCGGGCCGCCAGTCGCTGGACACGAACTACATCCCGGCGGCGGCTGCGACGGGGAACGTCGAGATCCGCACCCTGCATTGGGTGCGCGGCCTGCGGCGAGCATCGCGCGGCGGCCGATGGATCGTCGACATCGACGTGATCGATCCGCGCGGCCGCGTGCTCGAACGGGTGGCGCTGACCGCCGACGCGGTGTTCGTCTGCGCGGGCACCGGGAACACGAACCGTCTGCTGCTGCGCGCGCAGGCGACGGGCGCCCTGCCGGACCTGCCCGACACGCTGGGCGAGCAGTTCTCCGACAACGGCGACCTGTCCACGTTCAACACGCTCGACCGGCCGACGGCGCGCGGTCAGGGCGGCCCGGTGCCGGTCGGCTCGATGGACTGGGATCACCCCGACGGCCCGGTCACGATGATGTTCACGAACTTCCCCTTCGGGAAGCTCGGCATCGAGGCCAACCAGATGGGGATCACGGCGGTCACCATGCCGAGTGGCCACGGGAAGTTCACCTGGGACACCGGCGCCGACAAGATCCGGCTGAACTACCCGGCCGACGTGCGCCGGGTGGCAAACGATCGCGCGCGCAGGCGGATCAACGCGGTGATCCGGGAGGGTCGCGGGCAGATGGTGAACCTCACGCGGCTCGACCCGGCGACCTACCACGCACTCGGCGGTGCGGTGCTCGGGCATGCGACCGACCTGTACGGGCGGGTGCTCGATCACCCGGGCCTGTACGTCAACGACGGAGCGCTGTACCCCGGGTCGACGGCGTGCTGCAACCCGGGGGTGCCGATCGCTGCGCTGGCCGAGCGGAACATGGAGACGGTGCTGGCCGAGGATCTGGGGGGCGTGTTCTAGTGCGCGAGTCCTGAGCGATGCGCGACGACCACCGCTTGGACCCGATCGCGCAGCCCGAGCTTCTGCAGGATATGAGTGACGTGGGTCTTCACGGTGGTCTCGCTGAGGACGAGCCGTTCCGCGATCTCGCCGTTCGACAGACCCTCTGCGATGAGCCCGAAGACCTCGCGCTCGCGCGCGGTCAGGTCGTCGAGCGACGTCGGGGGCGGGGCCTGCGGTGCCCGGGCGAAGTGCTTGATGACCCGCTTCGTGACCGAGGGCGACAGCAGCGCGTCCCCCTTCGCGACCATGCGAACCGCGGCGAGCAGCTGCTCGGGCGGATCGTCCTTCAGCACGAATCCGCTCGCGCCTGCGCGCAGCGCCTCGTAGACGTATTCGTCGAGGTCGAACGTCGTGAGGATCAGGATCCGCGCGGAGGGGTTGGCGGTGATGATCCGGCGCGTCGCCTGAAGCCCGTCGAGCTCGGGCATGCGGATGTCCATCAGCACGACGGTGGGGGCGAATCTCGCCGCCGCGTGGACCGCCTGCTCCCCGTTGCTCGCCTCGGCGACGACCTCGATGTCCTCCTCGCCGCCGAGCAACATCCGGAACCCGGCGCGCACCATCGACTGGTCGTCGGCGACCAGAACCCGAATGCTCATCCGCGTGTTCCCGTCAGCGGGAGGCGCGTCCGCAGGAGGAAGCCGCCGTCCTCGCCCGCGCCGGCGGACATGTCGCCACCGAAGATCTTCACGCGCTCGCGGACCCCGATCAGTCCGTGCCCGACTGGGCCGCTCCGCGCGTTCCCGCGCCCGTCGTCGCTGACGTCGATGCCGAACTCGTCTGCGCCGTAGCGCAGCACCACGCGTGCACGGCCGGCGTCGGCGTGCTTGAGCGTGTTGGTCAGACCCTCCTGCACGATCCGATAGGCGGACAGGTCGATCGCGCCCGGCAGCGGGACCGGCGCGCCGTCGACCTCCAGCTCAACGGGCAGCCCCGCGCGCCGCACCTCTTCGAGCAGCATCTCGAGATGCTCCAGGCCCGGCTGCGGCGCAAGCTCCGCGTCGTCGTCCTCCAGGCGCATGGCGCCGAGCAGGCGGCGCATCTCGTTCAGCGCCGTGCGTCCCGTCTGTTCGACGCGCTGGAGTGCCGTGGCATGTTCGGCGCGGTCGTCGGGCAGGCGATGGCGGACCGCCCCGACCTGCAGCACCATGACGCTGATCGAGTGGGCGACGATGTCGTGCAGCTCGCGCGCGATCCGTGCTCGCTCCTCCGCGACGGCGATCCGCGCGACGGTCTCTCGCTCGCGTTCGGCGAAGCGCACGCGCTCCTCTGCGTCCTCCGCCTGCACCGACCGCTCACGAAGCGCCAGTCCCGCCAGCCAGGCGAGCACGAAGACCGCCGGGATCGCGACGATGTCCGACGTCGCGTGGTCGGGCTGATTGACGACGATGATGGCGGACGCGCCTGCCGCGATCACGAGTCCCAGCCGCCCCTGGACCTCGTCGCGCAGATTGCCCAGCAGGAACGCCGAGGCCATCCCTGCTGCGTAGACGCTGACCGTTCCGGCGGCCAGGTCGCCGTCGGCGAACGACATGCCCGCGGCGCCGAGCCACAGGGCGGCGGGCGCCGCGAACGGCCAGCGGCGACGGCCGAGCAGCATGAGCACGAGCGCGGCGACGAGCGGTGCCGCGATGGCCGAAGGGACGGCCTGCGCGCCGTCGCGCAGGAGCACCTCGACCGCGCCCCCGATCGCGGCGAGCACGATCAGGAGGTCGAGCCCGTGCCGCCGTGCCCATGCCGCGATGCGCGCCATCGGCCGACCGTACCCCAGCTCCGGGCCGTGCGCCTCCTCCCTGAGGAGGAGACAGGATCGAACCATCCGACGACGACGCGGCCGCCGATCGACCAGACGATCTCGGTCATGAACGCCACCGTTGACCCCACCAGTGCCGATCGTTCCGCCGAGCCCGCTGCGGCTCGGGCGATCCAGCAACTCAGCCTGCTCCAGGTCCTTGCGGTGTGGGCCGCCGCGGCCCTGCCGATGGCGATGCTCTCGTGGGTCTGGGCGCCGCTCGTCGCCGCTCAACTCAGCGGGCCGGGAGCCCTGTCCCGCGCGCTGATCGTCGCGATGACGATCGGGCTGGTCTGGCAGGGCGTGCTCGTCGCGCTCCTGGTGCACCGCGAGCAGGGAACGCTCCGGTGGTCCGTCGTCCGCGAGGCGCTGTGGCTGCGGTCGCCCGTGAGCCCCCGGTCCGGTCGTCGGGGCGGCCGTCTGTGGCTGATCCTGATTCCGCTCATCCTGCTCTTCGCGGCGGAAGACCTCATCCCGAGCTACTCGGGGCCGGCGGCCCGTGACCTCGCTGCGTTCCTCGACTCGACCGCCGGCCACGAGCTGTTCTCAGGTTCGTGGGGCTGGTTCGCCGTGGTGGCCGTCCTGGTCCTCTTCAACACCGTGCTGGGCGAAGAGCTCCTGTTCCGCGGCTACCTGCTCCCGCGCATGGCAGGCGCGTTCGGCCGCGGTGACTGGGTCGCCAACGGCGTGCTGTTCGCGACGTATCACCTGCACATGCCGTGGGCGATCCCGGCGGCGCTCGTCGATACGTTCGCCATCTCGTATCCGTCCAAGCGGTATCGCAGCGCGCTGATCGGGATCGCGGTGCACAGCGTGCAGAGCCTCGTGGTGCTCGGCGCGACGCTTGCGGTTGTCCTCCAGTGACCGGTGATGCTCGGATCCGTCTTCTGATCAGCGGCCGTGCCGTACAAGCTGCGTCAGGCTGATGACCGCGTAGATGATCGCGGGGACGGCGAACACGAAGAGCGGGTTGAGCAGGACATCGACAGGGGGCTCATCGAGACACTCGGTCCCCGGCGGCCACAGCGACAGCGTGCCCGGCCCGCTGAACCCCTCGTCGCCGCAGGTCCGGCGACCGAGTGCTCCGCTGTGGAGCACGACGAATGTGATCGGGATCAGCACCGCGCAGAGACCGGCGGCGATCGCCCATGCGGTCAGGCGACCGAAACGCTCGGCCTGGACTGCGCGCACGGGAGGCATCGACACATGCTCCCACGTGCGCGAGGATCTCGGCCATGTCCGCTGACACCGCGCGTCCGAGCCTGTTCACGTTCGCGGGCGGCGAACCCGCGCTCCTCGCGCTCGCCACCGCGCACCACGCCCGGTGCCTGGCCGACCCGGAGCTGAACCACCCGTTCTCCAAGGAGGACCAGCACCCGCAGCACGTCGAGCGGCTCGCGGTGTATTGGGGCGAGGTCCTCGGCGGGCCGTCGGCGTACTCGGACTCGTGCGGAGACCAGACCGGAGTGTTGACGATGCACTCGGGCAACGGCGACATCAGCGATCTTGGGAAGCGGTTCGTCTCCTGCTTCGCGCTGGCACTCGACGACGCCGGACTCCCGACGGACCGGGAGTTCCGCGCGGCGATGATCGCGTACATGCGCTGGGCGGTCGACGATGTGCTGGTCTACTCGCTGACCGATGCCGCCGTCCCTGACGGCGCGGGGATGCCGCGATGGGGCTGGGACGGGCTGGAGGACGCTAGCCAGCCGGAGTGACCCGGGTCGGCGACGGCGTATCAGCGATCGGCGGCGTTCGTGCGAGCCCGGATCCAGGCAACGACCTCGGCGTGATCCGACGCACCGGCCGCGATCCGCTGGATAGTGCCGGCGGCCGGCGTTCGTCGGACACGCGTCAGCGCGAGAGGCGGTCGAACGTCGCCGAGTGATCGTCGACGAAACGCTCAGCGAACGCCACGTTCTCGTCTCGGCGCGCCTGAGGTTCGGTGCCCGCGAGCCTTGCGCCGAGCTCCCGGAGGTCGTCACCGTCGAGGCCGTACCGAGCGCGCAGATCGTCGATGACCTGCGCGACTAGCTCGTCTGTGATCGGGTGACTGCTCACCGTAGGAGCGTAGACCGATAGGTATACGGCGTTCGCGAAGCTGACCGGTTAGCGCCGTCGCGCTGCGGGTGCCAGCGCCGGGCTCACCCACCCGCCATCGGCCGGGTTGACGTTCGTCCCGGGCGGGACGATCTCGTCGATCCGGTCAAGCAGCGCGTCGTCGAGCACGACGTCCGCGGCCGGGAGCTGCGACTCGAGCTGCTCCATCGTCCGCGGGCCGATGATCGGCGACGTGACCGCGGGGTGGTTGGCGGCGAACGCGATCGCCATGTGGATCAGCGAGATCCCCGCCTCGTCGGCCAGCTGCGCGAGCGCGTCGGCCGCATCGAGCTTGCGCTGGTTCGCCGGCAGTGACAGGTCGTAGCGATCGGTCAGCCGCTGACGGGCGGTCGACGTCGGCTTCAGATCCTCCGCGCCCTTGCGCCACTTCCCCGACAGCCAGCCGCCGGACAGTGGGCTCCACGGCAGGACGCCGATGCCGTACTTCGCGCACGTCGGCAGCACCTCAGTCTCGATCCCACGCGCGAGGATCGAGTACGGCGGTTGCTCGGTGTGGGGACGGATGAGCCCGCGCTTCTCGGCGGTCCACTGCGCCTCAACGATCAGGGACGGCGGGTACGTCGAGTGGCCGAAGTACCGGATCTTCCCCTGTTGGACGAGGTCGGTGAGCGCGCCGAGGGTGTCTTCCAAGTCGGTCTCTGGCGTGGGGCGGTGCACCTGGTAGAGGTCGATCCAGTCGGTCCCCAGGCGGTGCAGGGAGTTCTCAACCTCCTCGATGATCCAGCGCCGCGACGTGCCGCGGTGGTTGGGCTTGTCGCCCATCGGGCCGAAGATCTTCGTGGCGAGGATGACGTCGTCACGGCGGCCGCCGGAGAGCGCCTTCCCGACGATCTCCTCGGACTCCCCCTGTGCGTACATGTCCGCGGTGTCGATGAAGTTGATCCCCGCATCGAGCGCGGCGTGGATGATGCGGACCGAGTCGTCGTGGTCGGTGTTGCCCCAGGCGCCGAACATCATCGCGCCGAGGCACAACTTGCTGACCGAGACGCCGGTGCGTCCCAGGTTCCGTTGCTCCATGGGGTGCTCCTTGTCGTGCGTTATGCGGCGCCGGCGGGCGTGGCCGCCCAGCTGGCGAGGATGTTCAGCGCGTCCGCTGAGGCGGAGCCGGGCTCCGCGGTGAAGACGGCAAGGGACAGTCCCTTGTCCGCTTCGAGATCCATCGATTCATACGAGAGCTCGAGCTCGCCCACGACCGGGTGGTGCATGTGCTTGACGCCCGACGCGTGGAACCGCACGTTGTGCGCGGCCCAGAGCTTGCGGAAGTGCTCGCTGCGGGTCGAGAGCTCGCCGACGAGATCAGTGAGCCCGCGGTCGTACGGGTTGCTGCCCGCGAGGGAGCGCAGGTGCGCGACGAGCTCGGCGGCGACCTTGTCCCACTCGGGGTAGTAGTCGACCGCGACCGGGTCGAGGAAGGTGAAGCGCGCGCTGTTCGTCGGCTGCTCGCGGCTCTCGAACATTGGCGCGTAGAGGGCGCGGCCGAGGTCGTTCGCGGCGAGCTGGTCGAGCCGCGCGTTGCGGACGAGCGCGGGCGCGGCGATTGCGTCGACGATCTGCTGCACGACCGGGCGGATCCGCTGCGGGATGGGCTTCTTCGGCTTGCTCGCGACGGGGCGCGCGGCGCGGGCGAGATCGAAGAGGTGCGCACGTTCGGCGTCATCGAGTTGGAGGGCGCCGGCGAGCGCTTCGAGCACGATCTCGGAGACGCCGTTGACCTGACCGCGCTCGAGCCGGCGGTAGTACTCGGCGCTCACGCCGGCGAGCGAGGCGACCTCTTCGCGGCGCAGTCCGGGGACGCGCCGGGCGCCGTAGCTCGGGAGTCCGACGTGCTCCGGCGTGATCTTCGCTCGCCGGCTGGTGAGGAACTCCGCGATGTCGTTCGCCGTGTCCACGTTGTTCAGCGTACCCCCGGGGAGGTGGTCCTAAGGGGCCCTGTTAGTGCCCGTCTGACAGGGCCTCTCACCTTTGCCGTGGACGCGCTTCTCTGGAGGACATGCGTGCAGCCATCTTCATTGAACCCGGGACGATCGAGGCCGGCCGGATCATCGCGCGAGGCCGTAACCCGGCCCGCCGCGAGTTTGCCCGGAGTTTGGGGGCGACGGACATTGTCGCCGCGCGTGGCGAGGAGGCGGTCGAGACGGTCAAGGAAACGACCGACGGCGTGGGCGTCGAGGCGACGCTCGAGTGCGTCGGCCCGGCCAGTCGAGCGAGATCGCCCGGGCTGGTTCGATGGTCGGCTTAGTCGGCGTGCCCAGGGGCGTGGACCTAGCCGATCACGCGGATGTTCTACCGGACGGTCGGCGTGCGGGGTGGTGGCGCGCCGGTGCGGGTCTACCTACTCGCGCTGTTCAACGGCGTGCTCGAGGGTAAGATCAACCCGCCGCGTTCTGGACTCGAGACGCCGCTCGACGGCATCGGTGACCCGTATGCAGCGGCGGGCGCTGAAGCCGCTGGTGCGCGTTGGGTCGGTCTGATTCAGGGACCTCCGCCGTGTCGGGTCCTCGTGATCTCGTCGCCAGTTCCAGGTGATGTGTTCGATACGGCGGTCGCAGCTAGCGGTCAGCGCCTCCGCGCGACCCAGGGGCTCCCAACGAGACGCGATCAAGGCGGTGTTCTAGGCCGTCGAGCGTGCGTACTTGCGAGTCGAGGTTGGCCTCAGTCGCGTGCTTGAGCGGGTCGACCTTCGCGAGGTGAATCGATCCGTCCACACGAAGGTGGACCGGCTGCTCAAAGTCGAAGTCGGTGTCTGGCGCCCAGGATCCGGTCGCAACCACGATTGGCCGCCAGGCCGGGAGCGGCCGCTCGTATGCGCCGCTGCGGAGTGCCGTGGCGTCCGGCTTCGAGAGACCGCTCTCGCGCAGAATCGCGTCGCGAATACCCCTCGCGGCCTGCTCGAAAATCTCACCTACGAGAACCCGTGCGTCGCCGAAACTCAGGTAGCCATGCTCGATGCCGTTACTTGCTTCTCGAAGCGCCCGGTGAATCGTCTCGTCTCCAGCGAAAATGTCCCTCAGTCGCAACGCGCTGAACACATCGCCGTCGTTGGGTTGGTCGCGGCCGGGCCTTGGCTTGATGTTAAGTGCTTGCCCAAGCGCCGGTATTGACTCCACTCCCGCCTCGGCCTTGGCGCGATCAGCGACGACGATGGTCAGGCTCTCGACCGCCATCCAGAGGTGAAGTAGCGCGTGGACAGAGGCCGCGGGACCAGTTCGCCGTAGTGCCTCCCCGTAGTTCGCCGTGGCTCGAAGGAGGCGCGTCTCCCTCGGGTGTACGGCGAAGGCTTGGATGAGTCGCAGCGTTCGATCTACGTCAATCGTGCGGCGTGCCACCACCGGGTAGCCGCCGAGCGTGCGAAGTGCGACGAACGCGCCGCCGGCGATCGGTTCATACGCAGCTTCTAGGTGGGGGTCCAGTACCGCGGCGTTGGCGGATAGTGCGATGAGTTGCAGGTTGCGTCGGCCGGAATTGGTCAGACTGGTCGCGGCAGCGTCGAGGTCCTCAGCCTCGCCTCGGACGTGGCAGACAAGTTCCCCTACTCCGTCCGCCCCATACTCAGTCTTGTAGCTGATGAACTCAAGCGGAGCCGATGAATCAGGCGCAGCTCGGAGTTGCATCACGGTTTTGGGCGGAAAGCACGCCGCAGATACCGCTCGTTGGACTGAGTCATACGCCACGACGTGGCCATGATCCTTGCGGGTGCGGCTGGACAGGTTCGGGCCTTGCATGCCGGGCGAACCGCGTGTCCCGCAGGCGGGAAGCCCGGTTATCGACCACAACGGCTGCCAGGGCAGGAGCGGAACTCGTCCGGCCTCGCCCTAGGCTGAGTCACGTTACGGCTGCTTGCCGGTGCGGCTAGACGTCTGCCTTGCTCTGGCCGTCCGCCTGAAGTCGCTTCAGTCGCGTTCTGACCGCCTTTGCCCGCTCGCGGCGGATGTCCGCACGATTGACAACGTTGGCGACGTACTTCTCCCAAGACCGAGTCTCGAGCTCACGAATCGCATCCTCCGTCGCGCTTCGGTGGACACCCAAGTCCCGGTGGTGAGTCTTGGAGGACACCACAAGGTCATTGACGGCATTGGCGACCGACGCTGCGAGTCGATCCTTGAGCTGGAGTGACATGAGGTTCTCTGCACTCAGCCGGGCGGTGATACCGGCGTTCAGATCGGTGCCGGATGTGTTCAGCGCGACGCGCCACTGGCCGTGAGCGACCTTATTCCGCAGCCCGATGATTGATTCCAGGTGCTTGATGCCCGAAAGGTGCACGTCGTGCTGTCGCTTGGAATCAAGGGGGGCGACGCTGTCCTGGAATGGGCGGTTGACGTGGTTGTACTCGCAGAACGCGATCTCGACCGTGCGCTTCCACTTGTCGATCAGGCTGGGTGCCCGTCCTGCCTTGGCGTTGACTAACGCCCGGAACTCATCTGGCACAGGCGGCTCGTACAACAGTTTGTAGAACCGGGATTCGACCTTCGCGCTGAGGAGAAACGTAGCGACGCGCGTCAGCGCATCGACGGCTACTTCGTCGCGATCACCTAACGCGAGCGTCAGGATGGAGCAGGTGCGCTCAAAGCCCGTGCTGACTGCTCGGAAGTTCTCCGAGTGCCAACGATAGAGATCTTGTTGCGCTGCTCCCATATCTCATCCCGGCCCGCCGAAAGGCGCGCTGAATCTAGACGCCCTTCGGCGGACCGGGACTCGAACCCGGACTCAAACTCCCGCCGCGAGGCGGGCGTGTTCACCTTTACACCAGTCGCCCGGCGACATCGTACGCAGGCCGTCGTCACCGCGACAAGGCGTACCGTTCCTGCCACGACTGTGCGGCGTGTCTGGCGCTGCCCTGATAGGGGTGTGGCCGTCAAGCAAAGCGTTGGACTCGGCCGCTTGTCCGCGGTATCGACGCGGTGGCCCGGACGACTGTGTGCCGACGCGGCTGATTCCCCCGTCACACAGCGGTCACCTGCGCGGAGAAATACGGGCGCCAGCCGCCGTGATCGGTGATGTCCGTGGCGCCGGCTAGTGCTCCTGACTCACAGATGAAGCTAGTGATCTCGGTCTCGTCGGCGAGGGTGACGCGGCCGAGACCCAGCGGCGCGCCGATCAGGCCGAGCAGCTCCCCGAGCGCCGCGGCAGGCATGTCCCACACCTCGCACTCGATCGCGGCGCCGTCGCCGTCCGTCGCGCGCGACAGTGCCGGGCGCTTCCCGTCCGGCAGCGCGAAGAATCGGTAGTCCGGCGCCGTCGTCGTGGCGCGGACAAACCGCCCCCCACGATCCGTGAGCTGACGGTTCAGCGGCATCCCACTCAGATGCGCGCCCACCACCGCAAGCGGCACCAGACCCGGCTCGGACACGCCGCTGTCTTCGCCACCCCACGACGCCGACGCATTCAACAACCGCCAGTCATGGAACGCCGGCGCCAGCAGCGACACGCCGAACGGCAGCCCGTCGGACCGTGCCTCCCCCGGGACCGCCACCGCGCTCAGGTCCATCAGGTTCACGAAGTTCGTGAACTGCCCGAGCGACTCGTTCACCCCGACCGGATCCGCCGCGACCTGCTCATGCGTCGGGTGCCCAGGTGTCGTCGGGAGCAGCAGCGCGTCGATCTCATCCCAGACAGGCTCGGCCGCCCGCCGCAACGAGGCCAGCTTGTGCGCCGCCGCGAACACGTCCACCGCGCTGAGGTCCCGTCCGCTCCGCACGATCCGCGCCACCGTCGGGTCCAGCCCCTCGGGCTCGCCCTCGATGATCTCCAGCAGGTCCGCCGTCCGCTCCGCCACCCACGACGCGTAGAGCAACGGCGCGGCGTCGAGCATCGGCGAGATGTCGACCGGGACCAGCGTCCATTGCTCCGCTGCCTTCGCGAGGGTCGCTCTCCACGCCGCTTCGGCTTCGTGTTCGGTGAACTCCAGCTGGCCCGTGAGCGGCACGCCCAGCCGACCGCCGCGGGGAGACATCGGGACCTCGGCCTTGCGCGACCACGGGTCCTCAGCGTCGAACGCAGCCGCCACGCCGAGCACGAGCGACGCATCCACCGCGCTCTGCGCGAACACCGACACGCAATCCAGTGACGCGCACGCCGGGACGACGCCTCGCGTCGAAATCAGGCCACGCGTCGGCTTCAGGCCGACCAGTCCATTGAACCCCGCCGGCACTCGGCCCGAGCCCGCGGTGTCGGTGCCCAACGAGAACGCGACCAGCCCGAGGGCCACCGCCAAAGCCGAGCCCGAAGACGAACCCCCGCTCACGCGATCCGCATCGAACACCGATCCATCGACGCCATACGGCGACCGCGTCCCGACCAGCCCGGTCGCGAACTGATCCATGTTCGTCTTGCCGATGAGCATCGCGCCCGCGTCCTGGAGCAGCTGCACCACCGTCGCGGTCTCCGACGGCTCGTACGCGAAGCCCGGGCAGCCCGCTGTCGTCGGAATCCCCGCGACGTCCATGTTGTCCTTCACCGCGAACGGGATCCCGTACAGCGGCAGCTCGGGATTCATCTCGTCGAGTCGGGCCGCGACGGCCAGCAGCTCCTCGTCGCACACCCGCGAGATCCACACGGGCGCATCGATCGCGTCGGCCCGCGCGATCACGTCGCGCGCGACGTCGGAGGGCCGAAGCCGCCCCGCCCGGTAGTCCTCCAGCAGCCCCTGCACCGTGAACGGCTTCGTCATGACCCCTCGCTTCCAGCCGCGGTCGCCGCCCACGCCCCGCGCTCGGCCGCGAACGCGGCCTCCCGCCCGGCGCGGAACTCCGCGATCGACTCGGCGTTGTCCTCCAAGAACGTTTCGTGCTCGGCCATCGAGAAGACCGCCGGCTCCACCCGCGGCGCCCACTCGCCCGCATCGCTCAGCCGCCGCAGCTCCTCGAGCTCGTCCTCCGACACCGGCTCGAACCGGATCTGGTCGAAGTGGTGCAGCAGCGCGCCCGACTCGATGCCCCAGATCGGGACCGTGCGGCCGACGAGCTGGTAGCCGCCCGGGCCCTCCATCCCGTACACGCACATGAACGCGCCGCCGATGCCGACCGCGTTCGGCGGCGTCCACGGGCGCGGCGGCGTGTACTTCGTCGTGACCAGGCGGTGGCGCGGGTCGACCGGCAGCGCCACCGGCGCGCCGAGGTAGACGTCGCCCAGCCCGAGCACGAGGTAGGACGCGTCGAAGACGATCCGCCGCACGTCGTCCTCGGATTCCAGCCCGTTGATCCGCCGGATGAACTCGATGTTGTCCGGGCACCACGGCGCGTCGCGCCAGACCGACGTCATGTACTTCTCCACCGCCAGCGCCGCCTGCGAGTGGCGCCACGCGAGCGGGAGATGCACGACCCGCGACGCGATCGGCTGGTCCTCCGGCGCGGGCAACCCAGACTGCACCCGCTGGACCGCCCACAGCAGCGCGGCCGCCGTCGTCAGCGACGGATCGAACTGCACGTGCAGAGAACGCACGCCCGGCGTCAGGTCGGTCACGCCCGGGATGCCTGCGTCGACCAGCGCACCCTGCAGCACGTGCGCGCGCACGCGCGAGCGCAGGTCCAGTTCTGGCTCGCCGAACTCGACGAGCAGCGCGCGCTCGCCGGCGCGCCGGTAGGTCACCGGGCCGCCGAGCGCTTCCGCGGAAGCGTCGAGCACCGGGTCAGCCGAGCCCGCGCCGACCGCAAACGACGGCGTCACGTCCTCCAGCAGCACCGTGTCGCCGGGCCGCGCCTGGCCGAGCTTCCACAGGTCCTCCTGCACCACCTGCGCGAACACCGCGAAGCCACCCAACGACGGACCGTCCGGCCCGACGACCACCGCCGTGTCACCGCTCAACATGATCGACCCCACCCCGTACGCCGAATCGAGCACGTTCGATGGGTGCAGCCCCGCGTCGCCGCCGTCGCTTCGCGTGTACGAGGGGACCGGACCGACGAGCCGCACGCCCGTGCGGTCGGAGTGGTGGTGCACGGTCCACTCCTCGGAGAGCAGTTCGTCCAGGGAAGCGGGAGAGACGATGTCCGGCGCGCCCTGCGGCCCGGTCACGACGCGCAGCTTCCAGAGGTTCCCGATCGCCGGGCGCTGCACCGACGCGACGGGCGAGCCGACGTCAGCGCCACCGATCGGCACGACCTCGCCGTCGAGCAGCTTCCCGCCGCCAATCTTTCCGGGCGTGAACGACGCGCGCGAGCCGAGCACGACCGGATCGTCGATCCCGCCCGCCACCAGCACGTACGCGCGCATGCCCGCGCCGCGGATCCCGCGAAGGCGCAGCACGCCACCCGCGGGAACTTCCAACGCGGTCCACTGCGGCACCGGGTTCCCGTCGAGCTCGACCACCAGCGGCGCGCCGGTCACGGCGACACGCCCACCAGCGGGGAAGCGCAAAGACGGTCCCTTGACCACGACCTCCAGCCCCGCCGCGCCCTCGGGGTTCCCGACCAGGCGATTGCCCAGGCGGAACGACAGGTCGTCCATCGGCCCCGAAGGCGGCACGCCCGTCTCCCAGAGTCCGAGCCGTCCCGGCCAGTCCTGGACCGTCGTCAGGGTGCCCGGAGCGAGCACCTCGATCGAAGGCGACTCGGTCAACCCGCGGCCCAGATGATGAGGCGGACCGGCGTCGGGTCGTAGCCGTTGCACGGGTTGTTCAGCTGCGGGCAGTTGCTGATCATCACGACCGTGTCGCGGTCGGCGCGCACCTGCACGTACTTGCCGGGCGCGCTGATCCCGTCCTCGAACGTCAGCCCGCCCTCGGGCGTCAGCGGGACGTTCATGAAGAAGTTCACGTTGTGCGTGAGGTCGCGCTTCTCCAGCCCGTGGCCCCACTTCAGCGCTTCGAGCAGGAACGTCTGGCGGCACGCGTGCATGTGGCGCGTGTGCTCGCCGTAGCGCACGACGTTCGACTCCTGCGAGCACGCGCCGCCCAGCGTGTCGTGGCGGCCGCACGTGTCCTCGACGATGGTCACCAGAGGCTGACCATCGAGCGCGAGCAGTCGCGAGCCGGTCGTCAGATACGCGTTGCCCTGCGCGCGCAGCGTGTCGACGGCGGAGTACCGATTCGCGTAGTCGTGTGCGTCGAAGAAGAGGGTGTCGACGGCCTGGTTGCCCTCGAGGTCGACCATGCGCAGGATCTCTCCGGCGCGCAGCAGGTGGGTCCAGCCGGAGCCCGCGGGGACGTCGTCCACCAGCCGAGCGCCCGACGGATCGAGTCCGATCGAAGACGAGATGCTCATGCGAGCACCGCTTCCGAAGCCGCGAACCCACGCTCGTTCTCAACACACGCGATCCGCACGAAGTCGTCCGGGCCGGCGGCGGCCGTCGGCTCGATCCGCAGACCCACGGCCGCCGGCTTCCATTCGACAGCTGGATCCAGCGGATGCGGCACCGAACACAAAAGAACGAGCGTGTCGAGCTCGAAGCGCAGCGTCACTGCGTCGCCCTCGACGGAGTTCCCGGAGACGAACGACAGCTCACCCTCGGGCCCGACCGCGACCTTCGTGAACAGGTTCATGTTCGCCACCAGATCGCGCCGGTCCATGCCGTGCTTGGCGAGCTCGATGAGCAGCTGGTCGCGCGCGCCCGGCTGCCACGAGTTGCGCGCCTCCTGGTAGCCGACGCGGCCCCACTTGGAATCGACCAGCGCCTGCGTCGTGTGCCCCGTGATCGTGTCGTGCCAGCCGACGGTGTCGGAGATCACGGACGCGAGCACGCGGCCCATGTCGGAGTACAGCGCCACGCCCGTCGTAATGCGCGAGACGTGCTGCGCCTTCAGCGTGTCGGGCATGCAGTAGCGCTCGCGCAGATCGGACGCCCGGTACAGCAGGCACGCGACATTCGCCCCGCCTTCCAGGTCCGTCAGGGTCAGCGACGTCTCGCGCTTGCAGACGCGCGACCACGTCGCCGCCGGGGGAAGGACGGCATCGAGGATGGGTTCACTCATAGGTCAGACCGTTCTGATTCGGGGGTCGGCCCACGCCTGGGCCAGGTCCACGAGGAAGTTCACGAGGACGTACGCGGTGCCGAGCAGCAGCGTCGCGCCGGTGATCGCGGGGAAGTCCGAGTACGCGATCGACTGGTCGATGTAGAGGCCGATTCCGGGCCAGGCGAAGATCCGCTCGACCACGACGACGCCGCCGAGCATCAGGCCGACCTGCAGGCCGCCCATGGTCAGCGCGGGACCGGAAGAGTTGCGCAGTGCGTGCTTGAGGATCACGGTGCGTTCGCGAAGCCCCTTCGACCGCGCCGTGCGCACGTAGTCCTCGCGCTTGACGGCGTCCAGAGACGTCGACAGCGTCCGCGCGATCGCCAGCGCCGGCAGCAGCGCCAGCGTCAGCGCGGGCAGGAGCAGGTGCTGCAGCGCATCGATCGTCAGGTCGGGCGTCCCGTTGAGAATCGAGTCGACGACCAGCAGGTTCGTCGGCCCGTCCGGGACGATGAAGTTGTCGCTCACACGGCCCGAGGCGGGCAGCACGCCCAGCCACGAGTAGAAGATGACGATCAGCAGCAGCCCCGTGAGGAACGCGGGGATCGACGCGCCGCCGATCAGGAAGACCCGGATGACCCGGCCGGCGCGTCCTCCGCCGGCCAGGAGCAGTCCGAGCCCGACGCCCATCGCCACCGCCAGCACGAGCGCGCTGAACGCGAGCTCGAACGTCGCGGGAGCGAATTCCTTCAGGTCCGCGGTGACCTCGTTGCGGGTGCGCAGGGAGCTCTGGAGGTCTCCCTGCGCCAGCCGCTGCAGGTACTGCGTGAACTGCGCGGGGAGCGGGTCGTCGTAGCCCAGCTCCGCCTTCTTGGCCTCCACGGCCTCCGGGCTCGCGTTGGCCCCCACCATCGCTCGTGCGGGGTCAGACGGGATCACCGTCTGCAGCACGAAGACGATGCACGCCAGGCCGAACAGGACGGCCAGGAGAGCGCCGAAGCGCCTGAGGACCAACGCGGCCATTGCCCTAGTTCCCCCGCTTCAGTGCGGAGAAGTCCACGAGCCACGGATAGGCCGGCGTGTTCTGCAGCCCCGTGAGGTTGTCCTGCATGACGAACACGTTCTTCACATCCCCGAGGAGGAAGAACGAGTTGTCGTCGATGACGTCCTGCGCGATCTCCTTGTAGATCGGGTCGGCCTGCTCCGGCGGGAGGCTGATCGCCTTGCCGAGGTTCTTGTCGACCGCCTCGTTCTTCACGCCGAAGAAGTTCAGGCCGCCGGTCGAGGAGAACATGATGCTCGCCCACAGATCCGGGTGAGCGCCATCGGGCGTGTTGGTCATGATCGCCAGGTCCGGCGCGTCCTTCGGGTTCTTCACCCAGCCGTAGACCTGCGGCAGCTGGACCTCCTTGATGGAGACGTCGTAGCCGATGGTCTTCAGCTGCGCCTGCAGGAGCTCACCGACGCGGCGCTGGACGCCGGACTCGTCGGCGGAGTACCCGAGGGTCAGCTTCTTCGTCTTCGCCTTGTCGGCCGCCGCCTTCGCCTTGGCGGGATCCGGCGTGTACGGGAGCTCCGGCTCACCGGGGAGGAGGCCGGGCGGGTAGATGCCTGTCGACTTCGCGGCGGTGTCGGAGTAGCCCTGCTCGACGAGCTGGTTCGTGTCGATCGAGGACTGCAGGCCCGCGCGGACCTCCGGGTCGTTGAACGGCGCCTTGTTCGAGTTCACGTAGAGGATGAGCCGCAGGAGCGAGTCCTGCTTCTCGACCTTGATGTTGTCCGGCAGCGACTCGAGCTCGGAGGCCGGGAAGCCGTGGAGGATGACGTCGAGGTCGCCCTTCTCGAGCTTCAGGCGCTGCGTGCCCATGTCAGGCGTGATCGAGATGATCACTTCCTTGAAGTTCGCGGGCGTGCCCCAGTAGTTGTCGTTCTTGGTCAGCGTGTACGCGCTGCCCCGCTTGAACGACGACAGCTTGTACGGGCCGGTGCCGTCGCCCTTGGTCTCGAGGAACGTCTGGCCGTAGTCCTTGCCGGCGTTCGTCTCGATCGCCTCCGGGCCGATGACCTTCGGGCCCCAGCTCGACGCCATGTAGTGCAGGAACGGCGTGACCTTGTTCTTCAGCTCGATGACGAACGTCGTGTCGTCCGTGCACGTCATCGACTTGACGTCCGCGAGCATCCAGGCGGGAGCCGCGTCGACGTCGACGCGCCGCTCGAAGGCGGCCTTCACCGAGTCGCACGTCATCTTCGGGCCGGAGTGGAACACCACGTCGTCGCGGAGCGTGAACGTGTAGGTCTTGCCGTCGTCGGAGATCTCGTACTTCGTGGCGAGGTTCGGGACGATGTCGAGGGTGCCCGCCTTGTACTTCAGGAGGCCCTCGTACTGGCTGAGGAGCACGCCGTTGCCCTCGATGTCGTAGAAGACGTCCGGGTCCGGGACGGACATGTCGCCGAGGTACGGGATGCGCAGCGTGGTGCTGTCGCCGCCGCTGGCGGTGGTCGAGGCGGTGTCCTTCTTCTCCGCCGATCCGCAGCCGACGCCGGCCATGGCGGCGGCCCCGGCAGCGAAGACCGCCAGGATCTTCTGGGTCCTACGGGTCATCGAGTGTTCCTTTGGTCGAGCCGGCGGTTGATGGAGTCGCCGAGGAGATTTGCCGCAAGCGCCAGCAGTGCCACGGCAGCGGCAGGAGCGATCGGCACCCAGGGGTGGCCGAACAGGTACTGGAGGCCGCGCGCGCTCATGGCTCCGAGCTCAGGCGCGGGTGGCGGGGCGCCGAGGCCGATGAACGACAGGCCGGCCAGGGCGAGGATGAGGTTTCCGACGTCGAGCGACATCGTCACGATCACGGGCGCCGCAGCGCCGGGGAGGAGGTGCTTGAGGACGAGCCGCGTGCGGCTGACGCCGGCGAGCTTCGCGGCCTCGGCGTGCGGCCGGGCGGCGAGCGCGCGGACCTCGCCGCGCACGATCCGCGCGTACCAGGGCCACCACACGATGGAGAGCGCGATCAGCGTGTTGCGCAGGCTCGGGCCCATCGCGGCGACGACGGCGATCGCGAGGACCGGCGCCGGCAGCGACAGGAAGAGGTCCGTGATGCGCATCAGGACCATGTCGACCTTGCCGCCGAACGCGCCGGCGATGGCGCCGATGGTGCCGCCGACGATCGTGCCGAGCAGGATCACGCCGAGCGCGGCGAACCACGAGGTCCGCATGCCGATGAGGATCCGGCTGAAGACGTCACGGCCGATCTCGTCGGTGCCGAACCAGGCATCGGGCGACGGGGACTGCAGCGCGCCGACCGGGTTGACGTCGGTGCCGCCGTACGGCGCCAGGACCGGCGCGATGAGGATGACGAGGCTGAGGATCGCCAGCGGGATCAGCGCGTGCCAGACGGTGTCGCCCTTCAGCGCCCTCGGGGCGATCTCCGGGCGGCCGCGCCAGAAGCGGGAGGTGGGGATCGTCGTCATGCGAACACCGCCATCTCGTGGACCTCGGGAACCGCCGCGATCAGCTCGCGCGTGTAGGGGTGCTGCGGGTTGGTGAAGAGCTCCTCGGTGGCCGCGCGTTCGACGACGACGCCCCGCTGCATGACCATCACCTCGTCGGCGACCGCGCGCGCGGCGGCGAGGTCGTGGGTGACGAAGAGCAGCGCGATGTCGAGCGTCTCGCGCAGGTGGCAGAGCAGGTTCAGGACCTGGGCGGCGAGCGAGACGTCGAGGGCGCTGACGGGCTCGTCGCAGGCGAGCAACGCCGGAGGGACGGCGATCGCACGGGCGATGGCGGCGCGCTGACGCTGGCCGCCACTCAGGGCTCGGGGGACCGCGGTCGCGGCCTCGGCGGGAAGCCCGACGGCCTCGAGCGTCGCGGCGACCCGCGGCGCGCGCTCGGCCTGCGGCACGTCGAGCGCGAGCAGGCGCTCCTCGATCTGCTTGCCGATCGGCATCCACGGCGTGAGCGACGCGCCGGCGTCCTGGAAGATCATCTGCGGCGGCGCGCCGGGCCCGAGCTGCACCGTGCCCTCGGTCGGCTCCAGCAGGCCGACGATCATCCGCAGCAGCGTCGACTTGCCCGATCCGGACTCGCCGACGATCGCCATCGAGCCCGCGTGCGGGAGCGAGAGGTCGACCCCGTTGACCGCGTAGAACGGCTCGGGCCGCTTCGCGAACGGGAAGGGCTTCGGCCGCTCGAAGGTGCGGACCGCGCCGGTCACGACGACCGCCGGCTCGGGCGGATTGCCGAGGACCATGCCGGGCGCGGCCGCGGCGGTCGGGGCCTTGAGGAGGATGGGGTCGCGCCGGCCGGCGTGCGGACCGCCGATCGGCCAGCGGGTCAGGACGCCGGGGTGGTGGCACTCGTCGCGGCGCTCACCGAACAGGTGGATCGGGACGGGGCTCGCGCACTCGGCGTCGGCCGCCGGGCAGCGCGGGGCAAAGGCGCAGCCGGCGATCGGGTTGCGCGGGTCCGGCGGACGGCCGGGAAGCGTGGGAAGGTCGCCGCCGGCGATGGCGCCGTCGAGCCGCGGCCGGCTCGCGAGCAGGCCGACGGTGTACGGGTGGTGCGGCTCGGAGAGGATCTGCGCGGCGGTGCCCTCTTCGACGATCCGGCCGGCGTACGCGACGGCGATCCGGTCGCAGATCCGGGCGGCGACGCCGAGGTCGTGGGTGACGAGCAGCAGCGCGACGCCGCGCTCGCGGGAGGCCTCGGCGAGCAGGTCGAGGACCTTCGCCTGGACCGTCACGTCGAGCGCGGTGGTCGGCTCGTCGGCGACGATCAGGCGCGGGTTCCTCGACAGGGCCATCGCGATCATCACCCGCTGGCGCAGGCCGCCCGACAGCTCGTGCGGGTACGCCTTCGCCTTGTGCTCGGGCTCGGGGATCCCGGTCGCGCCGAGCATCGCGGCGACCTCCTCCTCGGTCGCGCCGCCTGCCGCCTCGGCGACCTGGCGGCCGATCCGCATCGACGGGTTCAGCGAGCCCATCGGGTCCTGGAAGATCGCGCTGATGTACGAGCCGCGGCGGGCGCGCATCGCCTCCTCGCCGGCGGTCACCATGTCGATCCCGTCCAGCAGCGCCACGCCCTCGATCCGCGGCTCGGGCTTCGTCGGCAGCAGGCCGAGCGCGGTCAGGCCGAGCACGCTCTTGCCCGAGCCCGACTCGCCGACCAGGCCGACGACCTCACCGGGGGCGATCCGCAGTGACGCGCCGCGCACCGCGTGCACGTCGCCGCCCGTGGAGGCGAACGTGACGTGCAGATCCTGCACGTCGAGGACGGGGTCGACCGCGCTCACGCCGTCGCGACCTGCTTCCCGCTGTACGCGGCGAAGGCGGCGAGCGTCTCGTCGCTGGTGACGAGCGCGTCGCGCTGCAGGTACTCCATGGCGTTCAGGGACGCCTGGTGCGCCTCGAACGACGACCCGCCGACGCAGTCGGTGACGACGCGCAGGTGGTAGTCGTGCTGGTGCGCGTCGGCGAACGTGTAGTGCACGCAGACGTCGGTCAGCGCGCCGATGAGGACGAGCGTGTCGGCCTTGTAGGCCTTCAGCACGAGCTCGAGCTCGGTCGCGAAGAACGCGCTGTAGCGGCGCTTGCGGATCAGGTACTCGTCGGGCAGCGGCTCGAAGCCCTCGGCGAGCTCGGTCGCCTCGTCGCCCTCGAGCCCGTGGATGGTCTCGCTGCCGTCCAGCTCGCGGCCGAAGTCGATGAGCGTCCGCTTGTGGACCTCCTGGATGAAGATCGGCGGGATGCCCGCCTCGCGGGCCGCCTTGACGATCTCCAGCGAGCGCGCCTGACGCTCCTCGCCGCCGTCCATGATCGGGATCCCGCAGGCCTCCTGGCCCATGGTCTCCCCCTTCTGAATGTCGATGACGACCAGTGCCGTCGTACCGATGAGCTCCATGCGAAAAGCCCCCTAGAAACGCGAAATGCCCGGCAGATCAAAGATCTCCCGGGCTTTTATCCCTCCGTGTAAGCCGGCCTATGTGCGGTGGTCGGCTCGCCCTCTCGGACCAGACTCGCCTTGCTGCGGCGACGGAACCCTAGGGCGATATGAAGGTTCCCCCGCTTCGAGGTGCGCGCCTACCCACCACAGGTCCAAAGTCCTGGACCCGCGTTTGTACACAGCGTCGGATACAGGAGCGCGACGAATCTCAGCGGGGCCGCGTTAGGGTGGCGGTCATGTCGTCAGACCAGACCGCGGGATCGCCTCCGGCGTTCGCGCAGATCGCCCGGGCCGAGCGTCTCTCCGACAAGGTGGCCAGCGCGCTGACCGAGTCCATCCTCGATGGAACGATGCGCGTGGGCGACAAGCTGCCGCCGGAGCGGGAGCTGTGCGAGCAGTTCGGCGTGTCGCGCCCGGTCGTGCGCGAGGCGGTCCGTTCGCTGATCGCGAAGGGGCTGCTCGCCGACCACCCGCGGCGCGGCCACGTCGTCGCCGCGCTGGAGCCGGGCGCCGTCACCGAGTCGCTGATGCTCTACGTGCGTGGACATGAGCTCGACTACGCGCATCTGCTGGAGATCCGCGCGGTGCTCGAGGTCGAGGCCGCCGGCTACGCGGCGGAGCGCGCCACCGACACGCAGGTCGAGGCGCTACGGGCTGCGTTCGCGGGCCTCGCGGACGGGATGGAGCCACGCGAGGCGGCCGAGGTCGACGTCGGCTTCCATCGCGCGATCGCGGAGGCGACGGGCAACGCGTTCTTCGTGATCCTCATCGACGCGCTGCGCGAGCCGCTGATCGACGCGCAGCTTCCCACGCTGGCCGACCCGAAGATCGTGAAGACCGCGCGCCGCGCGCACAAGAAGATCCTCACGGCGATCGCCGACCACGACGCGGCCGCGGCCCGTGACGCGATGCGCGCCCACCTCGATCTGGCCGAGCGCCAGATGCGGGAGAAGCTCAGCGCCTCTTAGCCGCGCTTCCGGGCGGTTGTAATATTGTCAGACCAAGTGTCGTCCGCACGGGCGGCACGTGTCTGCGAATCCGGAGCGCCATGAGGCCCTACACCGCGGCGGGCCGCCGCAAGAAGGTCGGTCACATCACGCCGTCGAGCAACACGGTCCTCGAGCCGCTCACGGGCTGCCTGAGCGCGGACCTCGATGACGTCGTCAGCCATCACTTCACCCGCATCAAGGTCGAGGCGATCACGCTCGAGGAGCGGCACACCAGTCAGTTCGGCGTCGAGCACATGGTCGACGCGGCGCTGCTGCTGGCCGACTCGCACGTCGACGCGATCGTGTGGAACGGCACGTCGGGCGCATGGAACGGCGCCGACGCGGATCGCGAGATCTGCGCGGCGATCGAGGAGCGCACGGGGATCCCGGCCACGACGTCGACGCTCGCCCAGTTCGACGCCATGGACGCCTGGGACATGCGCCGGTACGCGCTGGCTGTGCCCTACACCGACGACGTCACGGCGCGCCTGGTCGAGGTCTACGGCGACGCCGGCTACGAGGCCGTAGGCACAGCGAACGCGAGCGTCGCGACGAACAGCGAGATGGCCCACGTGACCCCCGACCAGGTCCGAGAGCTCGTGCGCGCGGCCGACCATCCCGACGCGGAGTGCGTCCTCGTCGTCTGCACCGGCATGGCGGCGGCGCCGCTCGTCGAGGAGCTCGAGGCCGAGCTGGGCAAGCCCGTGATCGACAGCATCGCCGTCGTGCTGTGGCGGGCGCTGCAGCTCGTCGGTGTGGAGCGCTCGGTCCAGGGATGGGGCGTCCTGCTCTCCGGCCAGGACCCCAAGCGTTTGACAAGCAGATAGTCTTATTGTCATACCAAACGTGATGCACTTCGAAAGGACCATCCGATGAGGCGCGCCGCCGCCCTAGCTGCCACCGCCGTTCTGTCCGCCTCACTCGCGGCGTGCGGATCCGCCGAGAAGAAGGACGAGGCCGCCGCCGGCCCGTCCGGTGACCCGACCACGCTGAACCTGGCGTTCCAGGCCGACATGAGCGTGACGGACCCGGACATCTTCTACGACGTCGAAGGCAACGCCGTGACGCTCTCGGGGTACGAGGGGCTCGTCCGCTACAAGCCCGATTCGACCGAGGTCGAGCCCGCGCTCGCGAAGTCCTGGACGGTCTCCGACGACGGCAAGACCTACACCTTCAAGCTCCAGGACGGCGTGACGTTCCACGACGGCGCGACGATGACGTCGAAGGACGTCAAGGCGAGCATCGAGCGCCGCCAGGCCGTCAAGGGCGGCTCGTCCTACATGGTCGCCGACGTCGACAAGATCACGACACCGGACGATCTCACCGTCGTCATGCACCTCAAGCAGCCGGTCGGTCCGTTCCTGGACTACCTCGCCTCGATCTGGGGCCCGAAGATCATCGGCCCGGAGGCGCTGGTCGAGCACAAGGGCGACGACCACTCGCAGAAGTACCTCGCCGAGCGCATCGACGGGACCGGCCCCTACGAGCTGGCCGAGTTCAACCGCGGCCGGGAGTACAAGCTCACGGCGTTCAAGGACTACTGGGGCACGGCGCCGTCCTTCCAGAACGTCGTCATCAAGATCACCCCCGAGATGGGGACCCAGCGCCTCGAGCTCGACAAGGGCGACCTCGACGTGATCCTGCACTCATTCCCGCCGACGGATCTCGCGGGGGCGAAGGAGAACAAGGATCTCCAGGTCGTCGAGAAGCCCTCGTTCGCGCGGACCATGATGTACATCAACGCCAACAAGGCGCCGCTGGACACCGACGCCGCGCGGAAGGCCGTCGCCCAGGCGATCGACACGAAGCACATCACCGAGTCGGTGTACGGCGACACCGCGGCCGTCGCGACGGGCCCGTACCCCGAGGGGATGCTCGCCGACCAGCCGAAGCTCGACTACGGCACCGATGCCCCGGTCACGACCAAGAGCGCCTCGGGCGATCTGACGCTCGCCTACGGCCCGGACGCCGGCGGCCTGCTCCGCCAGGCGGCCGAGAACATCCAGGCCGACCTCGCGAAGATCGGCTACAAGGTCACGCTGAAGGGCGTGCAGCTACCGGACACGTTCGTCTACAAGAACGATCCGGAGAAGGCGCCCGACCTGCTGCTGCTCTCGCCGGTCTCCGATGCTGCGCACCCGGACACCTGGGCGCAGCCGTTCTGGGCGTCGACGGGTGGCATCAACGCGTTCGCCGTGAAGAACGCCGAGGTCGACAAGCTCCTTCCGCAGGCGCTCGCCGCCCCGGAGGACCAGGCCGACGATCTGTACCGTCAGATCGGTGAGGCCAACGTCGACGGCCACTCGATGGTCTACATCGCCGACCTCAAGGACACGTTCGTCGCGCGGGCGGACCTCGAGGGGCTCCAGCACAGCCCGGCGTACGAATGGCTGCTGACCCCGAGCGAGCTCTCGCGCTCCGGCGGGTGAGCACAGGCATGGGCGTCGATGGGTGGTTCGCCGTCGACGCCCTGCGGCCCGGCGTCTGGCAGGTCGCCGAGCCGGGGCACGTCGCGTCGTTCCTCGTGGCAGGGGAACGGCGCGCCGCGCTGATCGACACCGGGATGGGCATCCACCCGATCCGGCCGGTGGTCGAGGCGCTGACCGACAAGCCGGTGGTGGTGGTGAACACCCACCACCACATCGATCACGTCGGCGGCAACCACGAGTTCACGGACATCGCCATCCACGCGGCGGGCGCCGAGCGGCTCGCCGCGGGGGCGAGCCTGGAGCTGACCGGCCCGCTGGCGCGATACATGCGTGACGCCGTTGACGCGTTCACGGCGTACGACGAGGCCGACCGGCGGTTCTTCCACCAGCTCTCCGACAACCGCCGACTGCGGCCGCTCCCGGCGGGGTTCGGCGCGTCGTCCTGGACGATTCCCGCCACTCGCGCCACCCGGCTGTTGCAGGACGGCGATGAGATCGACCTCGGCGGCCGGGCGCTGCGGGTGCGCCACGCGCCCGGGCACTCCTCGGACGGCATCGTGCTCGAGCTCGTCGGCGAGCGGGTCCTCTTCGGCGGCGACACGGTGAACACCGGGGCGACGTACGCCTGCACGCCGGACTCGGACGTCGCGGTGCTTGCGGACTCGATGGAGGCGCTTGCCGCAGACGCCGACCGCTTCGACCTCGTGACGTGCTGCCACTGGCTCGTCACGCTCGTCGGGCCGGAGATGCTCGTCGCGCAGGCGGAGGGGATCCGGTCCGTGGCGGAGGGGCGGGCCGAGCTGGTCCCCGCCTTCGACTGCCTGCGCACACCGGTGCTCGAAGCGCGGTTCGACGGGTACTCGGTGCTCGTGCCGGCGGGGTAGGGTCGGGCGCGATGGCGACCACGGGCGACCGCTTCGAGATGCCGGACGGCAGCGTCTACGTCGTCGCACGCGCTTCGGCCGACACCGGTGGCGCGGAGGTGCAGATGGAGTTCGTCCTTCCGGTCGGTTGCGTCCCGCCCCCGCCGCACGTCCACCGCGACGGCGTGGAGGAATATGAGGTCCTCGAGGGCCGCTTCGACGTGATGGTCGACGGCACGTGGACGACGCTCGGGCCGGGCGAGTTCGCGTCGGTCCCGGTGGGCGCGCTGCACACGTTCCGCAACCGCTCAGGCGCGACGGTGCGGGTGCGCAACTGGCACCGCCCGGCGATGGGCTTCGACGTCTTCATCGAGACGATGTACGCGACGCTCCGCGACGCCGGGATCACGCGCCCGCGCGACCCGCGGATCCCGATGTACCTGTCGAAGGTGTTCCTCGACTTCCCCGGGACCCTCCAGCCCGGCCGGCGACGCGAGGCGATCCCGATGCGGATCCTGGCCGGAATCGCGAAGATGCTTCCGTGATCGATCCGCTCGCACGCTGGGCCCAGTACGGCGAGAAGCCGGACTTCGCGGGCCTGCTGACCTTCTCCGGCATGCCGTACACGGAGGACCCCGCCGAGCTCGAGGGCGTCGACGTCGCGATCGTCGGCGCGCCGACCGACGACCTGGTGTCCGACCGGCCCGGGACGCGGTTCGCCCCGCGCGCGATCCGCGCGGCGAGCTGCCCGCCGGGTCCGCACCTCGAGGCGAAGGTCGACGCGTTCGCCGCGCTGCGCGTCGTCGACTTCGGCGACGCCCCGGTGCTCCCTGCGGATCCCGCGCGCACGCACG
>JAEMSV010000253.1 GCA_016462625.1 Solirubrobacteraceae bacterium
CGGGTGTCGCCGGACGGCGCCATCACGCGGCGTTTCACCGATTCTTCTCGCGCAGTGTCAACGCCGGGCAGGATCCGCGTGAATCCACCGGCGTGATCGCTGACCGGATTGCCGAGCGAAAATTTTGTGGTCTGAATTACTCCGATTTCGACTGATAAAAAGCGTCGATCCCGGGGCCGGCCAGAGACTTGGGTTGTGACCGAAACACGGGTAGCCGGTGCCGCCGGAATTAAAAGCGGGAACGCCGGTATGAAGAGTTAGCGGCTCTCCGGCGTTCCCTCACAGATCCACCACGACAAGGTCGAAGGGACAGCTGCGAGGAGTCTGCCCCAGTACGGCGCGTGAAGCAAGTGGATACCGGCCCGAGGGGTCATCCACGATCACGAGAAGGCGACGGGTCGACTGTTTCGCTGCGGGCACTGCAAGGAGCTGCGGTGGGTCTGCGACGAGTGCGATTATTATCGGCGCTACTGTACGGATGCCTGTGCTGCGCAGGCACGGCGGATCCGCCAGCGGGTCCTAAACAGGGAGGACCAACAAACGCGGAGGGGGCGGCGGTGTCATGCGCGGCGGCAGGCCGCGTATCGGGCGCGGCGAAAGAAAGTGACGGAGCAGTCTCTCGCTGGGGAGCCCGAGAGGGACGACACCTGCGGACGTGCGGATGACGCCGGCATGGCGCTGGTGACCGCGCAGGAAGCAGGAGAAATACATGAACACTGGGATATGGTCGGTGAAGGTGCGGCTGCGGCCGGTGCGGCTGGAGCTGACGGTGACGGCCCTGGAGCGGGACCTGCTGCGGGCGTCGCTGCCGACGCCGCAGGCGCATCCGCGGGCCCTGGTCACGATGCTGGAGGGGCTGGCGTTGTGGCAGGGAGCGGTGTTGCGTACTGCTGTGGTTGCGGACGAGCGCGCGGATTGGTCTGGGCTTATGGGGCTCGGCCTCGTGGGGAACACGCTCGAGGATCGTCCCAGCCCGCTGATCGACGCGCACGAGGCCAACCTGTCGCGCCACCGTCGGCGCCTGCCGCAGCAGCGTCTCTTCGACGGAGGTGATCGATGACGATGCGAATCGACATTCAGGCGGAGGTGCTGCGCCTGTTTCACGCCGAACGCTGGAAGATCGGCACGATCGCGGCGCAGCTCGGCATTCACCACAGCGCGGTGCGGCGGGTGCTGGCACGAAACGGCGTCAAGCTGCCGCCGCCGAGGCGGGCGACGAAGACCGACCCCTACGTGGCGCTGATCCGCGAGACCCTCGAGAAGTATCCGACGCTGCGAGCGACCCGGCTCCTCGATATGCTGCGCCCGCGCGGCTACACCGGGAAGATCTCGCGGCTGCGCGAGGTCGTGGCGACTTTGCGCCCGCGCGGGACGACCGAGGCCTATCTGCGCCTCTCGACCTTGCCCGGCGAGCAAGCGCAGGTCGACTGGGCCGACTTCGGCGAGATCGAGGTCGGCAAGGCCCGGCGCAAGCTGATGGCATTCGTGATGGTCCTGAGCTGGTCGCGCGCGGTGTTCGTGGGCTTCTTCTACGGCGCACGCATGCCGGCTTTCCTCGCGGGCCACGCCGCCGCCTTCGATTACTTCGGCGGTGTGGCCCGGGTCGTGCTCTACGACAACCTGAAGAGCGCCGTGCTCGAGCGGGTCGATCGGGCGATCCGCTTTCATCCGACGCTACTGCAGCTCGCGGCACACTACCGCTTCGAGCCGCGACCCGTGGCACCGGCGCGGGGTAATCAGAAGGGGCGCGTGGAGCGGGTGATCCGCTATCTACGTGAGCGCTTCTTCGCGGGCCGTAGCTTCACGAGCCTCGACGACCTCAACGCCCAGGCCCTCGAGTTCTGCCGGGGGACGGCCCTGCTGCGCGAATGGCCGGAGGACCGTCGGCGCACCGTGGGCGCAGCGTGGCAGGAGGAGCGGCCGCTGTTGCTTCCGCTGCCGCACGCGCCCTTCCCGTGTGCCGAGCAGGTCCCCGCGCGCGTCGGCAAGACGCCCTATGTGCGCTTTGATCGCAATGACTACTCGGTCCCGCATACCTATGTGGGCAAGGAGCTGGTCGTCGTCGCGGACATGCACACCGTGCGGGTCGTCGCCGGCACCGAGGTGATCGCCGAGCATGTGCGCTGCCACAGCGCGGGCGAGATCCTCGAGGACGCGCGCCATGTCGAGGCGCTCGTCGGCGAGAAGGCGGCCGCCCGTACCCACCTGGGCCTCGGTCGGCTGCAGCGCGCCATCCCGTGCAGCCAGGGCTTCCTGCGCGCCCTCGCCGAGCGCGGCGAACCGCTGGGTCGCGCCGTCCGACAACTCGGTGAGCTCCTCGACGATTATGGCCAGGCGCCGCTACAGCATGCGCTCGAGGACGCGACGCGGCGCGGCGTCTTTCACGTACCCGCGCTCCGTCACGCGCTCGAGCGCCAGGGCACCATCGCCTCGGCCGGCAAGACTGAATTGCCGGCGCGGCTGCGCGAGGTCGTCGTGCGGCCCCACGACCTCGGCACCTACGACGCCCTGCACACCACGGAGGACACCGATGTCGAGAACGCCTGACGCGACGCTGCGAGAACGCGCCGCCGCCCTCGGCCTGCATGGCCTGCTCGCGCGCTGGCACGCCGTCGAGACCGAGTCCTGGCTGCTGCCGCTGATCACCGCCGAGGAGACCGAGCGCTGCCGTCGTAGCCTCGAGCGACGCATCAGCCACGCTGCCCTCGGCTCGTTCAAGCCGATCGCCGACTTCGACTGGGCACACCCTCGCAAGATCGACCGCGAGGCGATCGAGGCCCTCTTCGAGCTCGACTTCCTCCGCGAGCATATCAACGTCGTCTTCATCGGCTCCGGTGGCGTCGGCAAGACCATGCTCGCCCAGAACCTGGCCCACCGCGCCATCCTGGCCGGGCACACGGCCAGATTCGTCTCCGCCGCCGCCATGCTCGCCGATCTCGCCGCACAGGACAGCCCGGCCAGCCTGCGCCGCCGCCTGCGTCATTACACCTCGCCATCGCTGCTGGTCCTCGACGAGGTCGGTTACATGTCCTACGGGCAAGGTTACGCCGACCTGCTGTTTCAGGTCGTCAGTCAACGCTACCAGCGTCGCTCGACCATCGTCTCCACCAATCGTGTCTTCACCGAGTGGTCCGAGGTCTTCCCGAACGCCACCAGCATCATCGCCCTCATCGATCGCCTCTGCCACAACGCCGAGATCGTCTCCATCGACGCCGACTCCTACCGCAACAAGGAGACCCAGGAGCGCATCGCTGCCCGCAAAACCGCCCGCCGCTGCCCTCGCAAGCCCTGACCGCCCGCGGTCAACCCATCGACGCCGGCGCTCCTCGCCGGCGTTTCTCGTCGCTGCGTCTCGCCGGTGATTCTCGCCGGTGGAATTACGCGGATCTCACCCGGCGTCTACA
>JAEMSV010000027.1 GCA_016462625.1 Solirubrobacteraceae bacterium
GCGTGCTCGGCATCGGCGTCCCGCAGGCGACCGCCATCGCGGACGTCGCGGCGGCCCGCTCACAGCACATGCTCGAGACCGGCGAGTACGTCAAGGTCATCGCCGATGGCGGCATGCGCACCGGCGGCGATGTCTCGAAGGCCATCGCCTGCGGCGCGGACGCCGTCATGGTCGGCTCGCCGCTGGCCCGCGGCCACGAGGCGCCCGGCCACGGCTTCCACTGGGGCATGGCGACGTTCCACCCGACGCTCCCGCGCGGCGCGCGCGTGCAGACGGTGCAGAACGGCACGCTCGAGGAGATCATCACCGGCCCCGCCCACGAGAACGACGGCACGTTCAACCTCATGGGCGCGCTGCGGACCTCGATGGCGACCACCGGCTACCGGGACATCGCGGAGTTCAACCGCGCCGAGCTGATGATCGCTCCGTCGCTGCAGACTGAGGGGAAGCTGCTGCAGACGTCGCAGGGGATCGGCATGGGCGCCCGAGGCGCCGCCGCCGCGCCCCCGAAGGCGACGAACGGCAACGGCTCGGCCGACAAGACGCCGGCCTTCTCGGAGAACTAGGGGTTGTCCAGCGAGGGGATCGTCACCGCCGCGACCGCCGCGACCGAGCTCGTCAGTGAGGACGTCCTCGATGTCGAGGCGCCGCGCTCCGTCGACGAGGTCGTGGTTCTCGACTACGGCGGCCAGTACTCCCAGCTCATCGCGCGCCGCGTACGTGAGCTGGGCGTGTACTCGGAGCTCCTACCGCACCACGTCGGCGCGGAGGAGGTCCGTCGGCGCAAGCCGAAGGGCCTGATCCTCTCCGGCGGGCCCGCGTCGGTGTACGCACCGGGCGCGCCCGCCCTCGATCCCGAGCTGCTCGATCTCGGCATCCCGGTGCTGGGCATCTGTTACGGCATGCAGCTGATCACGCGGGCGCTCGGCGGCCGCGTGGAGGGCGCCGAGGTCGGCGAGTTCGGCCGCTCGGAGCTCACGGTCCACCATTCGGGCCGGCTGCTGGCCGATCTTCCGCGCGAGCAGAAGTGCTGGATGTCGCATCGCGACACCGTCTTCGAGGCGCCGCCCGGGTTCACCGCGCTCGCCTCGTCGACGGCATCGCCGGTCGCGGCGCTGGAGAACACCGAGAAGGACATCTACGGGATCCAGTACCACCCCGAGGTCGTCCACACGCCCTTCGGCCACGAGGTGCTCGAGCGGTTCCTGCTCGACATCTGCGCGTGCGACGGGACGTGGAGCGCCGCGTCGATCGTCGAGGACCAGATCGCGCGGATCCGCGCGCAGGTCGGCACGGGCAAGGTCGTCTGCGGTCTGTCCGGCGGCGTCGACTCGAGCGTCGCGGCGCTGCTCGTGCACCGCGCGATCGGTGAGCAGCTCACGTGCGTGTTCGTCGACCACGGCCTCATGCGCAAGAACGAGGGCGAGCAGGTCATCAGCGCCTTCCGCGACCGCTTCCACATCCCGCTCGTCGCGGTCGATGCCGAGGAGCGCTTCCTGAACAAGCTCAACGGGGTCACCGAGCCGGAGGCCAAGCGCAAGGCGATCGGCGCTGAGTTCATCCGGGTCTTCGAGGAGGAGGCCGCGAAGATCGGCGACGCGAACTACCTCGTGCAGGGCACGCTCTACTCCGACGTCATCGAGTCGGGCGGCGGCACGGGCGCGGCGACGATTAAGTCCCACCACAACGTGGGCGGCCTGCCGGACGACATGACGTTCGAGCTCGTCGAACCGCTGCGCGCGTTGTTCAAGGACGAGGTGCGTGCGGTCGGCGCCGAGCTCGGCCTCGACGAGCGCCTCGTCTGGCGCCAGCCGTTCCCGGGTCCAGGCCTGGCGATCCGCATCGTCGGCGGCGAGGCCACGAAGGAGCGCCTCGATCTGCTGCGCGACGCCGACTACATCTTCCAGGACGAGATCCGCAAGGCCGGCTTGTACCGCGACCTGTGGCAGTCCTTCTGCGTCCTTCCGGATGTCCGCACCGTCGGCGTCCAGGGCGACGAGCGCACGTACGGTGCGGTCGTGGTGCTCCGGGCGGTGACGTCCGACGACGCGATGACGGCCGACTGGGCGCGTCTGCCTTACGACCTGCTCGAGCAGATCGCGTCGCGGATGATCAATGAGCTCCGCGACGTCAACCGGGTGGTGCTCGACATTACGAGCAAGCCGCCCGGCACGATCGAGTGGGAGTAGCCGGCCTCAGTAGACGAGGCTGAGCAGGCCGTAGCGCCAGGCTGGCACCAAGAACAGCAGGACGCCGAAGCCCAAGAGGCCGAGGAAGACGTTGCGCATCGTGACGCGTCCCTTGCCATTGCGATCCCATGCACCGAGACCGGCGAGCAGCATGCCGATCCCCGGGGAGATCACGAGGAGCAGGACGGTCAAGCTGATCAGCGCATAGTCCGGGTTGATCCACGCGGCCAGGTGCGGCATCCGAACGTTCGGCACGGTCCGGGCGGGCGCCGCGACGCTCGGCCGCTGCGCAAGCCGGGCGCGATGTGCGTCGAGGTCGGCACCGCAGATCGCGCAGCCGCCAGCGAAGGCGCTCACGGGCTCGCCGCAGTCGGGGCATTTGGTTGCTCTGGCCACACCGGCATTCTGACCAATGTTGCTCAAGGGCGTCTAAGCGCCCTGGGCACCACGACCTCTGCGCGAACGTTGAGATTCGGGGGTCAGAGCCCCGGAATCTCAACGCTCGATGGATGTGTCACGTTTGTTCGCGCTGCATCGTCCCCTGGCAGAACCCAGCTGCGAAGGAGCCATCCCCATGAAGAAGATCGCGGTCGTCGGTGGAACAGGGACGTTGGGCACGCCTGTCGTCGCGCAGCTCGCCGCGCGCGGGCACGAGGTGCTGGCGCTGAGCCGCACCGCGCCGGACAGTCTCCCGGGCGGAGCGCAGCATCGTGTGGTGGATCTGGTGACGGGGGAGGGGCTCGCCGACGCGCTGGCCGGCGCGGAGGTCGTCATCGACGCGAGCAACGGCACCCCTCGCGGCGCGGAGGCCGTACTCGTCGACGGCACGCGCCGCCTGCTGGCCGCCGAGCGGAAGGCGGGTGTCGGGCACCACGTCGGCGTCTCGATCGTCGGGATCGAGGACGTGCCGATGGGCTACTACCGCACGAAGGTCGCACAGGAGCAAGCGATAGAGGCCGGGGACGTGCCGTGGACGATCCTGCGGGCAACGCAGTTCCACGACCTCATCGGGATGGCGCTCGAGGCGACGTCGCGCTTCCGGATGCTGCCCGGCTTCAAGGCGCAGCTGCAGCCGGTCGACGTTCGGGACGTCGCGGTCGCGCTGGCCGACCTCGCCGAGGGAGAGCCGCGACACGCGCGCGAGGAGATCGTGGGTCCGGAGATCGTCGAGCTGCGCGATCTCGCGACGGCGTGGAAGACCGCGAACCACCGTCACGCGGTGGTCGTGCGCGCGCCATTCCCCACCGCGCTCGGACGCGCGTTGCGCGACGGTGGGCTGACCGACGCGGACGCGCCGCGCCACGGCGAGATCACCTTCGGCGAGTGGCTGGCGACGACGGTATGACCGATGCGACCGCGGAGTTCGAGCGTCACCGGGCCCGGCTGGAGCGCGTGGCCTACAACATGCTCAGCTCCCGCGCCGAGGCCGAGGACGTCGTCCAGGAGGCGTGGCTGCGGTGGGAACGCGCGGATCGCGACGAGATCCGCGATCCGGGCGCCTGGCTCACGACCGTCGTCGGCCGGCTGGCGCTCGACGCGCTCGGCTCGGCGCGCGTGCGCCGGGAGCAGTACGTCGGATCGTGGCTGCCCGAGCCGCTGGTCGCCGACCCCGCGAGCGACCCGGCGGATCGCGTCACGCTCGACGAGACCGTGAGCATGGCGATGCTCGTGGTCCTCGACCGGCTCTCGCCCGCGCAGCGGACGGCGTTCGTGCTCCACGACGTGTTCGGGGTGCCGTTCGATGAGATCGGCGAGATCGTGGGACGGACGCCTGAAGCGACCCGGAAGCTCGCGTCGCGGGCGCGCCGCGAGGTCCGGACCGAGCGGACCGGCACGACGGTCGACCGCGCCGAGCAGGAGCGCGTCGTGGCTGCCTTCACGGTGGCGGCGTCGGGCGGAGGCATGGACGAGCTGATCGCGCTCCTCGATCCGGACGTCGTCTGGTCGTCGGACGGCGGCGGGCACGTGGCCGCGGTCCGCAAGCCGCTGCACGGGGCGGAGCGCGTGGCCAAGGCCATCCTCGGCTTCAGCCGGATGGGCGTGCTGGGCGCGTACCTCGCAGACGTCAACGGCGAGCCGGGCCTCGTCATGCGCGACGCCAACGCGGTGCTCACCGTCATGGCCTTCGCGATCGAGGGCGGCCGGATCACCGCGATCCACACGGTGCGTAACCCCGAGAAGCTGCGCGGCGTCCCGAGCCCCGGCTAGATACCCCGGAGGGGTACGGTACGCTGGATTCATGGCCACGACTCACGGATACACCGCCACCAAGGAACAGCTCCTCAAGCGGCTGAAGCGCATCGAGGGTCAGGTCCGCGGCGTGCAGGGCATGGTCGAGGACGACCGGTACTGCATCGACGTCCTCACGCAGATCAGCGCGATCGAGGCGGCGCTCGACAAGGTCGCCCTCGGGCTCGTCGACGAGCACACCCGCCACTGCGTCATGGGTGCGGAGGGGGAGGAGCGCGAGGCGAAGACCGAAGAGCTCATGGCCGCCGTCGGGCGGCTCATGCGCCGCGGGTAGTGCCCGCGGACTAGCTCTGCGCGTCCCAGGCCTTGAGCTGTGGGAGTGGGTCGAACGGCGCGCCCCGGCCCGGGCCGTACCACGCGCCCGACCACAGCTCGAAGTGCAGGTGGCACCCGCTCGCGCGCCCGGTGTCGCCGACGAAGCCGATGGGCTGCCCGGTCCGGACCCGCTCGCCCTTGTCGACGAGCGCCTCGTCGCGCAGGTGCATGTAGACGTAGTCGACACTGGTGTCGGCGCCGTCGATCACCACGTAGTTGCCTGCGCGCGCGTGGAAGGCCTTCCAGCGCACCACGCCGCCGCGGGCGGCCACGAGTGGGGTACCGCACTTGGCGAAGACGTCCTGGCCCTGGTGTCCGCCGTAGTCGCGCCCGGCGCCGAAGCGGCCGGCGCCTTCGCCGTACTGATGGGCGCCGCGAATCGGGAACTGGTGGTCGAGGAAGAGGAACGAGTCGGTCACCACGGGCGCCTGGGCGGCGACCTGGGACGCGCGGGCGGTCCCGCTGCTCGCGGTCGCGGTGGGCGGGTTCGAGTAGACGCGGAACTCGTAGCGGCCCTCCGGCTGCACCTTGCCCTCGGTCACGCCGGTCCAGGACACGCGCTTGAGGACGTTGGGCGGCACCGCGCCGAGGTCCCAGTTGCCGATCACGATCCCGTCGGAGCTGCGCAGGAGCTGGACCGCGACCGTGACCGCGGCGGACCCGCGGATCAGGAGGTCCAGCGACGCCGAGCGCGTCCCGTCGAAGTAGATCTTGTCCGCGGTCACGCGCGCGGCGACCGGGCCACCGGGTGCGGTCGCGAGGTCCTGCGCGCTGGTGTCGAAGGCGACGACGTCCTTGCTGGGCAGTGACGGGGCGCCGTCGCCGTTCAACGCGACCACGGGGCCGGTGGTCGCTCCCTCGGGCACCCGGACGTCGACCCGCTTGGCGTTCGGGCGGATGGCGGGCGCCCGGACGTCGTCGGCCGCCCCGGCGGCACCGAGGAAGACGACGGTGCGGACCTGCTTCATCGCCCGACCCTTGAGACGCAGGAGCGTCCCGGGGTGGACCTGGTCGATGCCGTCGCACATGCCGCGGCACGTGACCGCTGCGATCGTCGCGGGCATCGACGCGTACGCGCCGCCGGCAGCCGGGACCGCGGGCGCGGCACTGGCCGCGGCGGGAACGCCCGCGACGGCGGCACAGGTCAATGCGGCGGCAGCTCGCTTCAGGATCAGGGTCTCCGGTGGCGGCCTACGGGGTTAGCTGACGGGCTCGCGCGGTTGGTTTCGCGCTACCAGGCGGCATTGCCTGGATTCGCCCCCGGACGCCGTGGCGCCCAACGGATCCCCCGTCCCGCAGCGCCGGGAGTCGGCGGCGCGGGTTCGGCGTATGAGTCGCGCGCACACTACCGAAAGGCAGGGCGGAAACCGGCCTCGCAGGTGTGTGATTCCAGGCCCGCCCGGGATGTCCTATGCTGAGTCGTCGCTGCGCCCGCCCCCGGGTGCGCTTTCTCGCTTATGAAAACTTACGTCGCGAATTCCGAAAACCGCGAGCGCAACTGGCTGCTCGTCGATGCCAACGGCCTCACCTTGGGCCGGCTGGCGACGCAGATCGCTGATGCGCTGCGTGGCAAGCGCAAGCCCGAGTACACACCGCACGTTGATACCGGCGACTTCGTCGTGGTCATCAACGCCGAGAAGATCTCGGTCACGGGCAACAAGCGCGCTGAAAAGCTGTACCACCGTCACTCCGGCTACCCGGGCGGGCTGAAGACTCGCACGCTCGAGGAGATGCTGGAGCGCCGGCCGGAGGAAGTCATCCGGCTGGCCGTCAAGGGAATGCTGCCCCGCAACCGTCTGGCGCGCAAGCAGATCACGAAGCTCAAGATCTACGCCGGCCCGGAGCACCCCCACACCGCCCAGCAGCCGACACCGATGGAGATCAAGTCGTGATCGACGACGAGACGCCGACCGAGGGCACGCCCGAGGAAGAGGCCCCTGAGGCTGCGTCCGACGCCGAGCAGCCCGCCGCGGAGGAGACTCCCGCGGCTGAGGCGCCCGCCGAGGAGCAGCCCGCCGACGAGACCCCCGCGGAGCCGGTCGCTGAGGCCGTGGAGCCTGCCGCCGCCGACGAGGACGACGCAGAGGACGAGCCCACGCCGCGCGAAAAGCCGGCCATTCCGGGCATGGACCTCGAGGTCGACATCGTCGAGGAGGGCGCTGACCCGCTCGCCCGCGAAGATGGCGACGACGACGGCTCCTCCGACGACGACGACGATCTGCTCGACAGCCAGCCCATCACGGCTGCCATCGAGCTCGCCGCGGACGCGCGTTACCGCGCGACCGGTAAGCGCAAGACGGCCGTCGCCCGCGTGACGCTGAAGCCGGGCACCGGCGTCTACACGATCAACGGCAAGGTGCTCGACGAGTACTTCCCGCGCCCCACGCTGCGGCGGAACATCCGCCAGCCGCTGGAGACCGTCGGCTACGAGGACAAGATGGACGTCATCGCGCGCATGCACGGTGGCGGCGTCTCCGCCCAGGCCGGCGCCCTGCGTCACGGGATCTCCCGTGCGCTGCTCGAGGCCGATCCGAACCTGCGTGGCGAGCTCAAGCGCCGCGGCTTCCTGACCCGTGACGCACGGGCCAAGGAGCGCAAGAAGGCCGGCCTCAAGAAGGCCCGCAAGCGGCCGCAGTTCTCGAAGCGCTAAGACCGCTTCCCGAGAGCCCGGTCATGGCTCGCAAGCTGTTCGGCACCGACGGAGTTCGTGGTGTCGCCGGCGACCTGCTCACCGCCGATCTGGCGGTGAGTCTCGGCCGCGCGGCGACGCTGCAGGCCGCGGCCGACCATCCGCGCGTGCTCGTCATCCGCGACACGCGTGAATCGGGCGAGATGCTCGAGGCCGCCCTGGCGGCCGGTGCCGCCGGCGCCGGTGCGGAGGTGCTGCTCGGCGGCGTCCTGCCGACGCCCGCGGCGCCGCTGCTGCTGGCGCGCTACGGGTTCGATCTCGCGGCCGTCATCAGTGCGTCGCACAACCCGTTTCAGGACAACGGCATCAAGTTCTTCGCCGCCGACGGCTTCAAGCTGTCCGATGAGACGGAGATCGCCATCGAAGCCCGCCTGGACGATGCCCCCAGCGCGCCTGCCGGGATCGGCCGGATCCGGGCGCTCCACGGCACCCAGGAGGACTACCTCCGCGCGTTGCATACGCGGTTTGCGGACCTCGACCTCTCAGGTCGTCGGGTGCTGCTCGACTGCGCGCACGGCGCGACGTACCGGGTCGCGCCCGAGATCTTCCGCCGGCTCGGAGCCCACGTCGAGGTCATCGGTGACGAGCCCGACGGGCGCAACATCAACGACGGCTGCGGCTCGACGCACCTCGACGGGCTCGCCGACGCGATGCGTGGCGGCGGCCACGACATCGGGTTCGCGTTCGACGGCGACGGCGATCGCATGCTGGCGGTCGACCGCAACGGCGACATCGTCGACGGTGACGAGCTGATCGCCCTGGCGGCGCTGCACCTGCGGGCGGCCGATCGCCTCGGCGGTGGGGTCGCGGTGACGGTCATGACCAACTATGGCTTCCACACGGCCATGCGCGAGGCGGGCATCGAGGTCGCGATCACCCAGGTCGGCGATCGCTACGTACTGGAGGAGCTGCGGGCCCGCGGCTGGGCGCTGGGCGGCGAGCAGTCCGGCCACGTCATCGACATGGGCTTCGTGCCGTCCGGTGACGGCATCGCCACCGCGCTGCTCACGCTCGAGGCGCTCGGCGCAGGGGACCTCGCCGAGCGACACGCGATGGACAAGCTGCCCCAGCGGCTGGTCAACGTCCGTGTCGGCGACCGGGACGCCGCGATGGCGAGCGACCGGCTGGGCGCCGCGATCGCCCAGGAGGGCAGCGGGCTCGAGGGTCGCGGTCGCGTGCTCGTGCGCGCCAGCGGGACCGAGCAGCTCGTGCGGGTGATGGTCGAGGCGCCGACGGCTGAGGAGACCGACGCGGTGTGTGAGCGGCTCGTCGCGGTGGTCGAAGACGCATCCGCCTGACCTGGCGGCAGGAGGCTGACTGCTACCGTCGAACGCCTTCGTATGCCCAGGATGGGCATCGGATTTGCACCCCGCGGAAAGGGCACATCGCATGTGCGGGATCGTCGGATACGTCGGTACGCGCTCCGCCCAGGAGCTGCTGCTCGCCGGCCTCCAGAAGCTCGAGTACCGCGGGTATGACTCCGCCGGCGTCTCCGTGCTCCGGGACGACCGGATCGACAGCGTGCGCGCGGTCGGCAACCTGAGCCATCTCGAGGAGGCGATCGAGGCCCGGCAGCCCGCCGCGTCGCGTGCCGCCGCGACCGCGACCGCGACCGAGGAGGTCGCGACGGGTATCGGCCACACCCGCTGGGCCACCCACGGGCGGGTCAACGAGGAGAATGCGCACCCGCACTTCGACACGACCGACCGCGTGCACGTGGTCGTCAACGGCATCGTCGAGAACTACATGGCGCTCAAGCAGAGCCTCCTCGACGAGGGCTGCATCTTCACGAGCGAGACCGACGCCGAGGTCATCGCGCACCTCATCCGCCGTCATCTCGACGATGACCTGGTCGCGGCAGTGCGCGCCGCGTACGCCGACCTCGAGGGGCACTACGCGTTCGTCGCGATGAGCGCCGACGAGCCCGGGCTCCTGGTCGGCGCCCGCAAGGAGTGCCCGCTGGTCATCGGCCGGGGCGACGGCGAGCAGTTCATCGCCTCCGCGATCCCGGCGTTCCTGAAGGAGACGCGCGACGTCCAGCTGATCGAGAACGACGAGATCGTCGTCGTCCGGCCCGAGGGCGTCGAGCTGCAGACCCCGGCGGGCGTGCCGATCGACCGCGCGGTCGAGCGCGTGGACTGGGACGAGGAGGCCGCCGAGAAGGGCGGCTTCGAGACCTTCATGCTCAAGGAGATCCACGAGCAGGCCGACGCCGTCGCCGAGACGATCGCCGACCGCACCGTCCGCGAGGACGGCGTGGACCTCGACGAGGAGGGCGCGCTCGACGAGCAGCTGCTCGCGGGCATCCAGCGGATCGTCATCGTCGCGTGTGGCACGAGCTTCCACGCCGGGCTCATCGGCCGCTACGCGATCGAGGAGTGGGCGCGGGTGCCCGTCGAGGTCGAGGTGGCCTCCGAGTACCGGTACCGCAACCCCGTGCTGGGCGAGGGCGACCTCGTCATCGGCATCACGCAGTCGGGCGAGACGGCCGACACGCTGGCGGCCATGCGGCTGGGCCGCGAACGCGGCGCCACCGTGCTCGCGATCACGAACGTCATGGGCTCGCAGGCGACGCGTGACGCCGACGGTGTCCTGTTCACGCGCGCGGGGCTGGAGATCGGCGTCGCCGCGACGAAGACCTTCCTGTGCCAGGTCGCGGTCATGTACCTGCTGGCGCTGCGGCTCGCCGAGCTGCAGGGAACGCTCGGGGCGCCGCGCCGGCGTGAGCTCATTGCCGACCTGAAGCGCATCCCGCACGCGATCGCCGAGCTGCTGGAGGGCGAGGAGGAGCGCATCCAACCAGTGGCCGAGCGCTTCGCCGGGTCGAGCTTCTTCCTCTACATCGGCCGCCACATCGGCGTCCCGGTGGCGCTCGAGGGCGCGCTGAAGCTCAAGGAGATCAGCTACATCGCGACCGACGCGTACGCGGCCGGTGAGATGAAGCACGGCCCGATCGCTCTGCTCGACGAGGCGACCCCGGTCGTCGCGGTCGCGACCGACTCGCCGGTGCTCGAGAAGGTCGTCAGCAACATGCAGGAGGTCCGTGCGCGCGGCGCCCACGTCATCGCGGTCGCGACCGAGGGCAACACCGAGATCGGCGAGCACGCCGAGGTCGTCCTGCGCGTTCCGTCTCTCGACTGGATGCTCCAGCCGATCCTGGCGGTCATCCCGCTGCAGCTGCTGGCCTACGCGATCGCACGCCACCGTGGGCTGAACGTCGACCAGCCGCGCAACCTGGCCAAGACCGTCACGGTCGAGTAGCCGCCAGGCCCGCGGGTACGCTGCCCGCGTGCGCGTCGGTATCGATCTGCTGGAGATCACCCGCCTGGAGGAGTCGCTGCAGCGGCGCCCCGGGCTGGAGGAGCGGCTCTTCACGGAGGGCGAGCGCGCGTACGCGAACGCGCGGGCGCGGCCAGCCCAGCATCTCGCCGCGCGGTTCTGCGCGAAGGAGGCCGTTGCCAAGGCGCTGCGCCTGGAGGCCTGGAACCACCACGACATCGAGGTCGTGGGGGAGGCCGCCGAGATCGGGATCGCCCTGCACGGCGCGCTCGCCGACCGCGACGTCGACGTGGACATCTCGCTCACGCATTCCCGCGACACGGCGGGTGCCGTCGCCCTGGTGATCCCGCGGTGAGCCTGCCGAGCTGGGTGACCCCGCTGCCTGACGCGCCTCAGATGCGCGAGACCGACCGGTGGGCGATCGAGGACCTCGGGATCCCGTCGCTCGATCTCATGGAGCGGGCGGGGGAAGGCCTCGCGCGCACGATCGCCCAGACGCGCGACGACGGGCGGATCGCGATCGTCTGCGGGCCGGGCAACAACGGAGGCGACGGGTTCGTCGCCGCGCGCCTTTTGCGCGCCGCCGGTCGCGAGGTGACGGTGCTGATCGTCGGAGAGGCCGATCGCTACCAGGGAGACGCCAAGGCCAACCTGGACCGGCTCGACGAGACACCCGAGCCGTTCGACGCCACTGCGCTCGAGGGTGCGACCGTCGCGGTCGACGCCCTGCTCGGCACCGGTGTCCAGGGCGCGCCCCGGCCGCCGGCCGCGGCAGCGATTGCCGCGCTAAACGCGCTCGACGCCCCAGTCGTCGCCGCCGACGTGCCCAGCGGCGTCGACGCCTCCACGGGTGAGGTCGCCGGCGAGGCCGTCCGCGCCGTCGCGACCGCGACGTTCGCAGCCGCCAAGCCCGGCCTCTGGATCCACCCGGGCAAGGCCTACGCGGGCCGCGTCGAGGTCATCGACATCGGGATCCCTGCAGGTGCGCCCGTCGTTCCGGACGTCGGGATCGCCGACGAGTCGCTGATCCGCCGGCTGCCGCGCCGCGGGGCGGACAGCACGAAGTTCTCCAGCGGCCACGTGCTCGTCCTCGGCGGATCCCGTGGGCTGACCGGCGCCGCATGCCTCGCCGCCATGGCCGCGGCGCGGGCGGGAGCCGGCTACGTGACCGCGCTGGTCCCCGTCGGCCTCGAGGACATCTTCGAGATCAAGCTCACGGAGGTCATGACCCGCGGCCTGCCGGAGACGGACGGCGGGCTCTCCGCGGCGGCCACGGCAGGTGCCCTCAGAGCGATTGCCGAACGCGAGGGCGCGGTGGTCGTGGGGCCCGGTATCGGCCGGACGGACGGCGCGCTCGCCTGCGCGCGTGCGGTGGCGACCCAAGCCGCCGCGCCGCTGTTGCTGGACGCCGACGGGCTGAACGCGATGGCGGGCGCCTTGGCGGAGCTGGCGGAGCGTTCGGCGCCGACGATCCTGACCCCGCACGCCGGCGAGCTCGCGCGGCTGCTCGAGGTCTCTTCGGCCGAGGTCACCGCGCGGCGGCTGCACCACGCGCGCGCCGCCGCTCGTGCGGCGAACGCGATCGTCGTGCTCAAGGGCGACGACACCCTCGTCTGCGCCCCCGACGGCACCACCGTCATCAATCCGATCTCGGCGCCGATGCTCGCGACGGCCGGGACCGGCGACGTCCTGTCGGGCACGATCGGCGCCCTGCTGGCCTCGGGCGTGGATCCCTTCGAAGCGGCGGCTGCCGGGGTGCGGCTCCACGCGCTCGCGGGTCGCCTGGCCGGAGCGGAGCGCGGCGCGGACGCGGTCATCGCCTCGGACGTCGTCGACGCCCTGGGCCGCGCGCGCGACCTGGCGGCCGGGTAGCCTTCCGCGGCACATGAACGTCGCCGACATCATGGAGCGCGATCCCGTCACGGTCGCTCCCGGAACCCCCGTCCAGCAGGTCCTCGAGCTCATGAAGGAGAACGAGCTGCCGGGCCTGCCCGTCGTCAACGAGGCGGGCCGGTGCGTCGGCATCGTCACCGAGGCGGACCTGATCCTGTCCGAGGAGGAGGGCGATCTGCATCTGCCCCACCACCTGGACATCATGGGCGGCGTCATCTGGCTCGAGTCGTTCAAGCACTTCGAACAGCGGCTCGAGAAGGCCATGGCCACCGAGGTCGACGAGATGATGACCCCGGACCCGAAGACCGTGTCCTCCGACACGTCGGTCCAGGAGGCGGGCAAGATCATCGCCGAGGGGGGCCACAACCGGCTGCCGGTCGTCGACCACGGCCGCTTCGTCGGGCTCGTCACGCGCCTCGACGTGCTCGAAGCCATGACGCGGGACTAGATGGTCTGATGCTGGTCCGGGCGCAGGCCCGTGTGAACGTCGCGGCGATCGAGCGGAACGTCGCGACCCTCGCGGCCGCAGCGAACGGGACACCCGTCTGCGCGGTTGTGAAGGCCGACGGGTACGGGCACGGGGCGGCCGCCGCGGGGCGTGCGGCGCTGGCCGGCGGCGCGAGCTGGCTGGCCGTGGCGGCGGCGAAGGAGGCCGTGGAGCTCCGCGAGGCCGGGATCACCGAGGCCCCGCTGCTCGTCCTCGGGGCGCTGACCCCGGGCGATCTCGACGCGGCACTGGCTGCCCGCGCTGACGTCACCGTCTGGACCGACGAGATGCTCGACGCCGTCGCCGCGCGCGGCGGGCGCGTCCACATCAAGCTCGACACCGGAATGGGCCGGCTGGGCACGCGCGACGTCTCCCACGCGACGATCCTCGCCCAGCGCGCTGCGCAGACGCCCGGCGTGGAGCTCGTCGGCGCGATGACCCATTTCGCCACGGCCGACGAACGGGGCGACGCGTTCTTCGGTGAGCAGCTCACGCGCTTCACCGCCTGGGTCGAAGCGCTACGCGCGGCCGGGCTCGACGTGATCGCCCACGCGGCGAACTCCGCCGCCCTGCTGCGCGATCCGGCGTGCCACTTCGACCTCGTCCGTCCCGGCGTCGGGATCTACGGGCTCGACCCGTTCGGCGAGGACCCGGCGGCGTACGGGCTGGAGCCGGCTCTGGAGCTCTCCAGCTGGGTCGCGGCCGTCAAGGCGATCGAGCCCGGGCAGAGCGCGGGGTACGGCCGGCGGTTCGTCGCCGAGCACGTGACATGGCTGGCGACGGTTCCGATCGGCTACGGCGACGGCTGGCGGCGGGCCCTGACCAACAACGCGGAGGTTCTGGTCGCCGGGGCGCGCGCACCGCTCGTCGGCACGGTGAGCATGGACAACATCACCGTGGAGCTGGCCGCTGCAGACGCCGCGAAGCCGGGCGACGAGGTCGTGCTCATCGGCGCGCGTGGCGGCGAACGCATCCTGAGCGAGGACGTCGCCGAGCGGCTCGGGACGATCAACTACGAGGTCACCTGCGGGCTGCTCCCGCGTGTGCCCCGCATGGTTCACCGGGACGGCGATCCGCTCTGACCAGGGAACCGCATGACGAGCCGCTCGCGCTGGCGCGGCGGGCGCTGGCCGGCGTCGACGCGTGGGTGGTCGGGGGCGCGGTCCGGGACCTCGCGTCGGACCGTCCCGTCGCCGATCTCGATCTCGCGGTCACCGGCGACGTCCGCGAGGCGGCACGGCGGCTGGCCGATGCCGCGGGCGGGCCGCTCTTCCGCCTGTCCGAGGAGTTCGGCGCGTGGCGCGTGCTGGCCGCTGATCGGTCGTGGCACGCGGACCTGAACCCGCTGCGGGGCGACACGATCCAGGACGACCTCGCCGTCCGCGATCTGACCATCAACGCGATGGCGCTCCCACTGGACGGCGGCGACCGGATCGACCCGTTCGGGGGCGCCGCCGACCTCGCATCGGGCGTGCTGCGGGCGGTCGGCCCGGCGTCACTCTCCGACGACCCGCTGCGGGTGATGCGGATCGCCCGCATGGCGACCGAGCTCGGGCTCGTGCCTGACCAGGAGACGGTCGAGCTCGCGCGCGCCTCCGCACCGCAGGCCGGCGTGGTCGCCCAGGAGCGGGTGTTCGCCGAGCTGCGCCGGATCCTGGCCGCGGAGGATCCCGTGGTCGGCGTGCGCTGGATGGACGAGCTCGGACTGCTCGACGCGGTCCTGCCCGAGTTGGTCGCGCTCCGTGGCGTGGAGCAGAGCCACTACCACCATCTCGACGTTTTCGACCATACGCTGGCGGTGCTCGACCAGGCCGCGAAGCTCCGCGCCGATCCCGCCGGGGCCTTCGGGGCAGAGATCGCCCCGGAGATCGATGCGCTGCTCACCGACCGGCTGTCCGACGATGCCGACCGCGGCGTGGGGCTGATGCTCGGCGCGCTGCTGCACGACATCGCCAAGCCCCAGACCCAGACGGACTTCGGTGACGGGCGGGTGGGCTTCCCCGACCACGACCGGCAGGGGGCGGAGATGACGCGCGCGGTGCTCGCGCGGCTGCGTGTCTCAGACAAGATGCGCGGCCACGTCGCCGGCCTGACGCGCCATCACCTGCGCCTCGGGTTCCTCGTGCACCACCAGCCGCTCTCGCGCGCGCAGGTCTACCGGTATCTCGCCGCCTGCGGACCGGTCTCTGCGGACGTGACCGTGCTCTCCGTCGCCGATCGACTCGCCACGCGCGGGCGCAAGGCCGAGGAGGCGATCGCCAAGCACGTCACCCTCGCCCGGGAGCTGATCGTCGATGCCCTGGCGTGGCACCGCGACGGCCCTCCGCCGCAGGTGATCCGGGGCGACGAGCTGGCCCGAGAACTGGGAGAGCAACCCGGACCGTGGCTGGGTGAGCTGCTCGACGGGCTGGCCGAGGCGCGCTTCGCGGGTGAGGTGACGACCCGCGAGCAGGCCATCGCGTGGGCGCGCGAGCGCCGCAGCGAAGCGGGCCGCTAGGCCAGCTTCCGCGCGATCCCCTCGACCACCGTGACCGCCTGCACCACGGTCCCGTAGTCGACGTTCTCCGCCGTGTCGGTCGGCCAGTGGTAGTTCGACGGGGAACGCAGCTCGTCGACCGATCCGAGCATCATCGAGCGGTATCCCGCGTGCATGGCGATCTGCGCGTCGGTCGCGAACGAGAAGCGGAAGTCGTCATGGATCTCGATGCCGTGTTCCGCAGCGGTGGCGACCGCGATGCGGCGCAGCGGGTCGTCGTAGTCGTACGGGCGCAGGAACCCCTCCGAGATCGGGGCACAGAGCGTCGGGGAGCCGACGCTGTCGACGGCGATGACCCACGTCGCGTCGCGGGGCAGGTCGCGGAAGTGACGCCGCCCGAACGCCGCCATGCCCTCGGAGTTGGACTCCTCCGACCCGGCGGAGACGAGCAGGACCCGCAGGCCGCTGACGGGCTCGTCGCGCAGGCGGCGGGCGAGGCCGAGCAGGACGGCGACGCCGGTCAGGTTGTCGTTCGCCCCAGGGACCGCGGCGCGGCTCCCGATGTCGAGCATGCCGAGGATCGTGCCCACCGCGAAGATCCGCGCGACCCGCCGCGACCTCCGGCCGCCGAACAGCGCGTGCCACGTCGCGAGGAGCGGGCCCATCACGGTGAGCCACATCACCGGCGGGTGGAAGATGGTCTTCTCGTACTGCTTGGGGAACCGCGCCTGCAGGAGCCGGGGGAGGCCCGGGTCGAAGATCGCGCCCGAGTGCGCGGCGTCGTGGTGGGCGACCACGACGAGCGTGCGGGTGGCGTCGGGATCACCGGCGACCGCGACGACGTTGTGTGTCGGGCGGTGTGGCAGGGCCGCGCGGCGGAACCAGCGGCGCCGGTGGTCGAGGTCCTCGACGAGCAGGACGAGGGCGGACCCGGCGAGCAGCCGGGCGAGCCGCCGCCGCCCGCGCCCCGCGAGTCCCAGCGCCAGCAGCGAGAAGCCGTTCAGGAGCCCGATCGGCCACCAGTAGGTTCCGTGCGCCCGCTCGGCCTCGAGCTGCGCCTCCAGCCCGATGTCGCGCAGTGCGCCGGCGATCCACAGTGCCGCCTGCGTCTCGCCCTCGGAAGCCGAGGGGCGATCGATCGCCGCCAGGTGGCGGACGGCGTGTTCCAGCTCGGCGAGCAGCTCCGGATCGGGTGCACTTGTGCGCGGCGGCGCGGCACGCGTAGCCATGCTTACACCCTACGCCCCGGTCGCGTTCGCGCGCGCGGGTTGGATAGGGTCCGGCCGCATGGGTCAGGAACCGGATTGCCTCTTCTGCAAGATCGCGTCGGGGGAGATCCCGGCGACCAAACTCGCCGAGGATGAGCGGACGATCACGTTCATGGACATCAACCCCGCCACGCGGGGCCATGCGCTCGTCATTCCCCGCGATCACAGCCGTGATCTCCTCGAGATCGGACCCGACGATCTCGCCGCCTGCTTCTCCGCCGCCCAGCGGCTGGCGCAGCTGATGCCGGAGAAGCTCGGCGCCGACGGCGTGAATGTCCTGAACTCGTGCAAGCCGGCGGCCTGGCAGACCGTCTTTCACTTCCATGTCCACGTGATCCCCCGGTACGACGGCGACCCGCTGCGCCTGCCGTGGGTCCCCAGTCCAGGCGACGGCGACGAGATCGACGCCGCCGCGGAGGCCTTGCGCGCATGAGCGATTCCCAGGTCCGTCTCGATCGCGAGGGGCCCCTCGCGATCCTCACCGTCGACGCCCCGCCGGTGAACCTGTTCACGCGGGAGCTGTTCGACCAGCTGCTCGCCGCCATCGACGAGCTCGACGCCGACCCGCCTCGCGGTCTGCTGCTGCGGGCCGAGGGCAAGCTCTGGACCGGTGGCGTCGACGTCAACACCTTCGACGGGCTGACCGAGCAGACCGGCGGCCAGCTGTGGAGCGATCTCTTCGAGCTGATCCACCGCGTCGAGGACCTGCCCTACCCGACGGTCTTCGCCGCGCACGGCCTCTGCCTCACCTGGGGGCTGGAGCTCGCGCTGGCGTGTGACGTGCTCCTCGCCGCCGAGTCGGCGAAGTTCGGCCTCGTCGAGATCGTGGTCGGCCTCACCCCGTCGATGGGCGGGCCCCAGCGCCTGGCCGAGCGCGCGGGCTCTGCGCGGGCTCGCGAGGTGATCTTCACGGGCGAGCTGTTCCCGGCCGCGACGTTCGAGGCCTGGAACGTCGTCAACCGGGTCTACGCCGACGAGGCGTTCGCCGAGGAGTCCAAGGCGTTCGCGCTGAAGATCGCCAACGGCCCGACGAAGGCCCACCACGCGACGAAGCAGATCATCCGCATGCAGATCGCGGGCGGGGCGCGGGCGGCCGACGACATCACGCCGCAGGTCTCCGGCGCGCTCTTCGCGACCGAGGACCTTCAGCACGGCGTGGAGAGCTTCCTCACCAACGGGCCCGGCAAGGCGACCTACGAGGGGAAATAGCCAGGTGCCCGAGGCGCGCAACCGCGACGTGCGCGTCGCCTACGAGGAACACGGTCCGGCCGACGGCGAGCCGCTCGTCCTCATCATGGGCCTGGGCGGCGGCCAGCGATCCTGGTGGCGGATGGTCCCGCACCTCGCGGAGACCCACCGCGTCATCACCGTCGACAACCGCGGGATCGGCGGGACATCGGATCCGCCTCTGACACGCCCGCTGACGATCTCCGACATGGCGCGCGACGTCGTCGCGGTCCTGGACGATCTGGAGATCGACGCCGCGCACATCCATGGGATGTCGCTGGGCGGCATGATCAGCCAGCGGCTCGGCCTCGATCACCGCGACCGCGTGCGCTCGCTCGCTCTGGGCTGCACGACGCCGGGGCTCCGGCCGTTCCGCGACCCGCCGCCATGGGCGCTGATGCTCGGCAGCGCGCTGGGCCCCGTCGCGCCCAAGCGCGCCTGGCGCATCGTCGAGCCGTCCATGTACGCCAGGGCGACCATCGAGCACCGTCACGACCGCATCCGCGAGGATCTCGCCGCCCACGTCGGCATGCGCGTCGGCCGGCGGACGATCCCCGCGCAGATCGGTGCGGCGAGCAACCACCGGGTCGCCGGCCGCCTGCACGAGCTCGCGGGGCTTCCGGTGACCGTGATCCACGGTGACGAGGACCGGCTCATTCCGATCTCGTCCGGGCGCGCGATCGCCGCGCGCATCCCCGGGGCCCGCATGGTCGAGCTCTTCGGGTGCGGGCACGTGATGCCGACCGACGCCGAGCACGCCTACGTCGACGCGCTGCGCGAGCACCTCGCACGGGCCTCGGCCGAGCCCGTCGCCGCGTAGCTCTACGCTGCGGCCATGGCGGTCGCGCGCAACGGCTCGGTCTGGCTGCAGTACCGCGACGAGGGGCCGCGGGCGGCCGAGCCCGTGCTCCACATCATGGGCCTCGGAGGGAGCGGCCGCGCGTGGTACCGGCTGCTGCCGCACGTCACACCCACGCACCGCGCGCTGACCTTCGATCACCGGGGCACCGGGAACAGCGACCCGGTGGGACGGCCGCTGCGTATGGGCGACCTCGTCGGCGACGCGCTGGCGGTCCTCGACGCGGCGGGCGAGTCGTCCGCGCACGTCCATGGGGTCTCGCTCGGCGGGATGGTCGCCCAGCAGCTCGCGTTGGATCACCCCGAGCGGGTGCGTTCGCTCATCCTCAGCGCCACCAGCGCGGGCGGCCTGATCGCGAACGAACCGCCGTGGCGCCTCCTCGCAGCCGGCGGGATCCGGCCCCTGGTCGGACCCGACCGCGCGTGGGCACTGCTGAACGGTGTGCTGTACAGCGCGCGCACCCGCAACGAGTTCCCCGCGCGCATGGCCGAGGACGCGCAGCTGCGGCTCGAGGACGGCAACGACCCGCGCACGGTGCTCGCGCAGCTGGCCGCCGTCGCCCGCCACGACACGCGCCGCCGGATCCACGCGCTCGCCCGCCTGCCCGTGACGGTCATCCACGGCGCCGAGGACGTCCTGATCCCCCCGCGGGCCGGGCGGGCGCTCGCGGCGGCGATTCCGGGAGCGCGGCTGGTGGTCATCGACGACGCGGGCCACCTGCTCGGCACCGACGCCGAGGAGTCGTGGGCTGACGCGGTGCTCACGCACCTCGCCCGCGTGACGCTGGAGCAGCGGCTCGCGGTGTAGCTACCGGCCGAGCCGGTGCATCCCGCGCATGGCGAGTGCCCCGAAGAACAGCAGCATCCCGACGATCGCGAGTGTCGCGATCGCGATGGCGTCCCAGCTCATCGTCGAGATGAACCCGTCGCGCATGGCGTCGATGACCTGCGTCGTGGGGTTCAGCTTGGCGACCGTCTGCAGCCACGGGGCGAGGAGCTCCATTGGGGCGTAAGCCGTCGTGAACAGTGCAGCCACGAACGCGACCGCCTGCATGAGCGGCGCGGCCTGCTGCGTCTGGAAGCGCAGCGCGATGACCGTCCCCCAGCAGGCCATTGTCGCGGCGAAGCCCATCACGAACACGGCGCAGACCACGAGATCGCCGGCGCCGGGCCACGGCACGCCGAGGGTGAAGGCGACGAGCAGGAGGAAGGACGTCGGCAGGAGACACCGCAGGGATGCGGAGCCCACCAGACCCAGCAGGACGATCGGCCGCGGCGCGGGGGCGAGCAGGAGCCGGTCGAACCAGCCCCGCTCGATGTCACGGGCAAGGTTGACGCCCGTCGCGGCGCCGGTGAAGCCGGCGCCCTGGATCAGGCTGACGGGCAGGATGAACTGCGTGAAGTTGGTCGTGCCGTACTCGGGCTGCGTGACCGCCTCACCGAACACGGCGGCCATTCCGAGCAGGAAGATCGTCGGCGCGAGGATGCCGGGAATCGACGCGCCGGGGACGCGCAGGATCTCGTTGAGCCCGCGGCGCATCAGCGCCCAGGTCACGCGCAGGTCGGCGGTCAGCGCGGTCATCGGGCCGCCCGCAGCCGTCCGTGGAGCGCGCGGATCGCGAGCCCGGTGCTCACCAGGGCGATCGCCGCGGCTGCGAGGAATCCCTCGAGGATGACCTCGGTGTCCCAGCCGAAGGCGATCGGCTGGCGCAGGCCATCCGCTACGAAGCTGATCGGGTTGATCTGCGCGATGACGTCCGCCGGCGAGGTCATCAGGTCGACCGGGAAGAAGGCGGAGCTGAGGAACAGGAACACGATCACGAGCGGGAAGATCCCCTGGACCGTCGAGGCGCTCCGCGCGCGCAGGGCGATCAGCACCCCGATGGCGCCGAAGCCGAAGGCGGCGAGCATGCCGAGCGCGATGACCACGATCACGCCGCCCGGTCCGCTCGCCATGCTCGCGCCGAAGATCCATCCGATCACCAGGAACCAGACGACCTGGAAGGCGCCGAGGACGCCCGCGGCACCGACCCGGCCCATCACGATCGCCGTCCTCGGGATGGGGGACACGACGAGGCGGTCGAAGAACCCGGCCTCGATGTCCAGCGCCATGGCGATCCCCGCCGTCACCCCGCCGATCATCGTCGACTGGCAGATCGCCGCCGCGAGCTGGAAGTCCAGGAAGCTCTCGACCTCGGGGAACCCGGGGAGCCCGGTCGTGGCCTGCAGGCCGCCGGTGTTCACCGCGAGGAAGAGGCTGGGGAAGACCACCAGCGGGGCGAGGAACTGCGGGCGGCGGAAGGCGTTGCGCAGCGAGCGACGCATGAGCGCCCACGACGCGCGGATCATGCGGGCTCCGGCTCCGGCTCCGGCGCGGCCTGGTCGGCGCCCTCGAGATGCTCGCCGGTCTTGGCGAGGAAGACGTCGTCGAGCGACGGCTCCTTGACGTCGAGCGACGCGACGCGCACGCCGGCCTCGTCCAGGGCTCGGACGATCGGCGCGAGGCTCGCCGAGCCGCCGGGCAGGGCGACCGACAGGTCGCACTCGCCGGTGGGCGGACGGCCGTCGCCGAATCGCGCCAGGACGTCACGGGCGGCTTCGTGGTGATTGTCCCCCGGGACGAGCGTGACGTCGAGGTGCGGATGCCCGACCTCCGCCTTCAGCGCGGCGGGCGTGCCCTCCGCCACGATCCGGCCGCTGGCGATGATCCCCACGCGATCGGCGAGCTGGTCGGCCTCCTCGAGGTACTGCGTCGTCAGGAAGACGGTGGTGCCCTCGTCGCGCAGGCGGCGGACCTCGTCCCACAGCGTGATCCGGGAGGTCGGATCCAGGCCGGTGGTCGGCTCGTCGAGGAACAGGACCTCGGGCTCGTGGATGAGCGCCATCGCGAGGTCGAGGCGCCGCTGCATCCCGCCCGAGTACGTCCCGACACGGCGTTCGGCAGCGCCGGAGAGGCCGACCCGGTCCAGCAGGTCATCACCGCGCCCGGCGACCTTCGCGGGCGCGATGCCGTGAAGCGTGGCGGCGAGCTCGAGCATCTCGCGGCCGGTCATGAGCAGGTCGAGCGCGGCGGCCTGGAGGGCGACGCCGATGCGCTTGCGGACCTCCGCCGGATCCGTGGCCACGTCGAAGCCCGCGACGGTCGCGCGGCCGCCCGTGGGCTGCAGGAGCGTCACGAGCATGCGCACCGTCGTGGTCTTTCCGGCCCCGTTGGGCCCGAGGAATCCGTAGACCTCTCCCGGCGCGACCGCCAGGTCGATGCCGTCCACCGCGCGCAGTCCGGGCCCGCGCCGAGCCGGGTACTCACGCTGCAGGTCGATGGTCTCGATGGCCGGCACGGCGGGCCACTCTAGTGCTTGTTGCGTCTGCAACAGCTCTGCAACGGCTGTGTCGCAGCGCAACTCGCGCCTCCTGGTGGTGTTCAATCAGACCTATGCAACGTGTTTTGATCGCCATCGGCGCTGCCTTCGTCCTGCTCGCGGGGGCTGCGAGCCCTGCCTCCGCGAAGCTCGAAGAGCTCGGGGCGATGGAAGCCACCGTCAAGGGCAGCTGCCCCGACAAGGAATGCCGTGCCATCACCCGCACCACTGCCTACCAGGCGAAGGTGGGGGAGAAGCGCGGCCTCATGACCGTCCCGCGCGACGGCCGCATCGTGGCCTTCACGCTGGCGCTGGGCAAGCCCGGCCCGAAGCAGGCCGAGTTCTTCACCCAGACGTTCGGCGGCGCCGCACAGGCTGCGCTCGTGATCCTGCGGCCCGGGAAGAAGCTGAACTACACCGTCGTGGCCAAGGGCCCGATGACGACGCTGACCGACTACTTCGGCCAGGTCGCCCAGTTCCCGCTCGTGAACACGCTCCGGGTGCGCAAGGACGACGTTGTCGGCATCACGGTCCCGACCTGGGCCCCGCTGCTCCAGCTCGGCCTCGCCGGCGATACGTCATGGCGCAGCAGCCAGGCCAAGGACGCGTGTGCGGATACGCAGACGCAGTCTGCGCTCCTGGGCAGCAAGAACGCCGCCCAGTTCGCCTGCCTGTTCCGCAATCAGCGCGTGACCTACTCGGCCACGCTGATCAGCACCCCGTAAGAAGCGAGAATTCGCGCCAGCGAATTACTCGCGGCTGAATCCCGGCGCTCTGCGCCGGCGATTCAGCAGGCCCCAGGGTTCTGGTCGCAGAAGTCGCTGAACTCCGCGCCGCCCTGACCGTCGGTCGTCTGCTGCTGTTGCTGCTGGCCGGTCTGCGGGGTGGCGCCGCCCTGGCCGTCGCCGGTCTGCGGCGTCGCGGCGGCAGGGGGCGTCGCAGCGGCGCCCCCGGAGCTGTCCGAGGCCGCGCCGGAGCTTGCGCCCGTGTCGGCGCTGGCGTCGGGCGTCGTGGAGGTGTCGGTCGTCGACGTGGTGGACGTCGTCGTGTCCGTGTCCGCAGTCGTGCTCGCCTGCGGGACCTCGCCGTTGGGCGGGACGATGTCGGGCGTCGACTTCGGCTGGGGTGCAGCCGTGTCGCTGCCGCCGCCGCAGCCGGCGAAGCCGCCGGCCGCCAGGGCCAGGCACGCGAGCAGGACCAGCGGGCGCCGGACCACGGCGGGCCTCAGCTCTGCTCGAGCGGGGGGAGACGACGCCCGGTGATCGGGTCGTCGTTCAGGTCCTTGGGGATCATCTGCCCGGTGTAGGGCGAGATCCGCAGGTTCTCGACGGTCCATGGAAGCTTGGACTTCGACGGAGCCAGGGGAAGCACCTTCCCGACGACCTGAAGCTCCTCGCCCGTGGCACGGTCGGTGTAGACGATGCCGGGCTGGGCCTCGATGATGATCTCGCGGCCCGTGGAGGGGGTCCGCATGCGGTAACGCTGCTTCTCGCTCACGGCGTGCACATTAACGGATGCACGGGCGGTCCGGTCGTGTGCTTCGCGCGACATTTGCCGAGAACTCCAGGTTGCAGGTTGCACAAGGGTCCGGTTCCTCGGATAGATTCTCGCGTCATGTGGAACCGTCTCGGGGAGAGAGGTGGCCCAGGCCTGCTGGCCGTGGGCGCGAGCATGCTCGCGCTCGGTCTGTCGGCCTGCGGCTCAGGAGGGGACGAGCCGGCTGATCTCGTCGCCGGAAAGCAAGTCTTCGTCGCGAAATGCGGCGCCTGCCACGAGCTGGCACGCGCCGGCACGAAGGGCACGACGGGGCCGAATCTGGACGCAGCGTTCCAGCAGGCGCTCGCTGACGGCATGAGCCGCGGCACGGTCCGCGGGGTCGTCTACGGCCAGATCGGCCATCCCGCGACGGTCGCCAAGGACAGCCCGGCGTACATGCCGGCAAAGCTCGTCGAGGGCCGCGCCGCCACGAACGTCGCCGCGTACGTCGCCGAGGTGGCCGCGAAGGGCGGCAAGGACACCGGCGTCCTCGCCACCGCCGTCAAGGCGGCCGGCGCGGGCAAGCCCGCTGTCGCCAAGGACGGGGTGCTGTCGATCCCGGCCGATCCCACGGGCCAGCTCGCGTACGTGACCAAGGAAGCCAGCGCGCCCCCGGGCCCGCTGGAGATCCAGAGCAAGAACGACGCGTCGATCGAGCACGACATCGCCCTCGAGGGCAATGGCGTCTCGGAGAAGGGCGAGACGGTCAAGGACGGCGGCGTCTCGAAGCTCGAGGTCGACGTCGACGCCGGCGAGTACACCTACTTCTGCACGCTCCCCGGCCACCGCGCCGGTGGGATGGAGGGCACGCTCACCGTCAAGTGAGCGTGGGGTGTGCGACTTGAGCGACGGAATCCGTCGCTCAAATCCCACACCCCTTGATCAGCGTCCGATGACGCGCTTCACCGCGTCGCGGGCGGTGCGCAGGGGGTCCCAGGGCTCGACGTCTTGCATCTCGGGGCGCTCACGAACCCGAGGCCACGGTCCCAGCCCCGCGCCGTCCGCCGCGGCGGCGAGCAGCGCCAGCTGACCCTGTGCCTCGGCGGGGTACGCCTCGAGCGGCGGGACGGCATGGATCTCCCGGAGTTGGAGGCCCAGGTCCCGGCCCGTTCTCTCTTCGAAGGCCCAGCGCGCGGTGTCGGCGTCGGCACCGCGCCGGCCAACGAGGATCCAGTAGCGGGCGGCGGCGGGGTGGTCGCCCATGCCCCAGAGCACGTCGCCGAGGAGGTTGAGGACCGCCGCGTCGTGTGGAGATGTCCGCAGCGCGCCCTGGAGCCGGTCGCGAGCTTTCCACGGCCGGCCGTTGGCCAGGTCGGCTCGCGCGCGTTCGATGACCGGGCGGGACACACCCGCGACGCTAGAAGATCAGCCGGAACAGCAGCACGACCGCGACGATCACGCCGAACACGGCGACCGTGCGGAGGAGGAAGCCGAACGCGGCTTCCTCCGATTCCCAAGGGGCGCGCACCGTCGTCGCTAGAGGATGTAGACGGTGCTGTAGACGACGACCCACATCACGTCGACGAAGTGCCAGTAGATCCCGGGGATCTCGACACCGTCGTGGTGCTCTGGGGAGTAGTGCCCCCGGAAGGACCGGATCGTCACGACCAACAGGATCACCAGGCCGATGAAGACGTGGGCGCCGTGCAGGCCGGTCAGGCCGTAGAAGACCGTGCCCTGTGCGAACGCCTGCGGCGTGATGCCCTCGCTGGTCAGCGTCGCGTACTCGTTGATCTGGATCGCGAGGAATGACGCGCCCAGGAACAGGGTGAGCAGCATGCCGACCTTCAGGCCGAAGCGGTTGCCGTTCTTGATCGACGTCTGCGCCCAGTGGAGCGTCAGCGAGGAGCTCAGCAGGATCGCGGTGTTCACGCCGGCTACCGCGACCGGGAGCTTGAAGCCGTCGAACGGGAACCACTGCTCGCCGGGGACCACCACCCGAATGAAGAAGTAGGCGGTGAAGAAGGCCCCGAAGACCATCACCTCGCTGATGATGAACAGCAGCATCCCGAGCAACGCGGGATGAACGCGCGAGCTGCGGTGGGCCTCGGGAGGCCCGTGGTGCTCGTCGTGGTGCAGCGCCGCGGCGCCGTGGATGCTGGCTGCTTCCATCGTGAAGTCCTACGCGGCCTCGGTCGTGGCGGCGCGCTCGGCGACGATGTGCTCGACATCGACGTTCGACGCCTTGCGGACCTTCGGGAGGAGCTGCTGGCGCAGCCAGCCCGAGCGCTCTTCGGGGAGGGTCGAGATCAGCACGTCGTCGACCTTGAAGAACTGCAGCGCGTTCATGGTCGCGTCGTATGGGTCGGGGTCGCCGATCATGCCGGCGACCGTCAGGCCCTCGGCGCGCATGGCGTCCAGCGCGTTGCCCAGACGGGCGCGTGCGGCGCCGGCGTACTGGCCTTGCTTGCCCTCCTGCGGGACCACGACGATGAACAGCTGGTCGTCCTTGCCCTCGGCCTTCTCCTTCATCCGCGCGATGAGGCTGTCCTCGCTCGCGGTGCGGCTCGCGACGACGAGGGTGATGTGGAAGGGGAGGCCCTCGGCCTTGAGATCGGTGACGACGTGCGCGACGGGGACGTCGATGGCCTCTTCCAGGCGCGTGATGAGGTCGCGCCCGAGCCAGCGGGACTCGTTCTCCGGCAGCGTGGAGACGAGCAGCTCGTCGTAGCCGCCCTCGCGCAGGGCGTCGGTTGCGGCGAGGAACGGGTCGCCGTCGCCGACGTCGCCGGTGATGTCGATGCCGTGGCGCTTCATGACGGTGGTGGCGAGGTCGACGCGGACCTGCGCGCCATGGCGTACGGCGTCGTCGTAGATGACGAGGCCGGAGCGCGGCCGCGTCTGCGGGACGATCAGGTGAAACGTCGTCTCCGGGTCGGCCTTGTGCCGGGAGAGCGCCTCGTCGAGCAGGGCACTGCCGCCGACGGTCTCATTGGCGATCACGAGAACCTTGGGCATGGCTCACCTCATTCCTTTGCGGTGGTCGACACCGCGCCTGCGGGTTGTTTGTCCTCAGACAGAGCCGGCTCTGGCGATCCGAAGATGCCGTGAACCGCGCCGGGAACGCCGTACTCGTACGGCCCGCCGACGACGGTGGGGACCTGATCGAAGTTGAAGATCGGCGGCGGGGACGAGACCTGCCACTCGAGCGTGAGCGCGTTCCAGGGATTGGCCGGCGCGCGCTTGCCGCCCCGCCATGAGGCGACCATGTTGTAGAGGAAGATCAGCGAGCTCAGGCCGAGGAAGAAGCTGGCGATCGAGATCGCGAGGTTCCAGTTGGCGAACTGCTCGCTGTAGTCCGCGACCCGTCGCGGCATCCCCTGGATGCCGATCAGGTGCATGGGCGCGAAGGTCACGTTGAAGAACACGAACGTGGTCCAGAAGTGCAGCTTGCCGAGCTTCTCGTTGTACATCCTGCCCGTCATCTTCGGGAACCAGTAGTAGACGCCCGCGAAGATCGTGAAGAGCGAGCCGCCGAAGAGGACGTAGTGGATGTGGGCGACGATGAAGTAGCTGTCGCTGACGTGGATGACGAACGGCAGCATCGACAGCATCACGCCGCTGATCCCGCCGAGGGTGAACATCGTCAGGAACCCGAGGGCGAACAGCATCGGCGTGTCGAGCTTGATCACGCCGCGCCACATCGTGGCCAGCCAGCTGAAGATCTTGATACCGGTCGGCACCGCGATGATCGCCGTCGTCACCATCATCGGGACGCGGATCCACGACTGCATGCCGGACACGAACATGTGGTGGGCCCAGACCGTGAAGCCGAGGACCACGATGGCCAGCAGCGAGAAGGCCATCATCCGGTAGCCGAAGACCGGCTTGCGGCTCTTCACCGCCAGGATCTCGCTGATGATGCCGAAGCCCGGCAGCATCATGATGTAGACGGCCGGGTGGCTGTAGAACCAGAAGACGTGCTGATACATGAGCACGTCGCCGCCCTGTGAGGCGTCGAAGAAGTTGAAGCCCAGCGCCCGGTCGAGCAGGACGAAGAACTGCGAGGCCGCGACGAACGGCGTGGCGATCACGACGAGCAGCGACGTCGAGAAGTTCGCCCACACCAGCAGCGGCATCCGGAAGAACGACATGCCCGGCGCACGCATGGTGATGATGGTCACCAGGAAGTTCAGGGCCGTCGCGATCGACGACGCACCCGCGAACTGGACGCCGATGGTGAAGAACACCTGCCCGTCTGGTGCCGTGGTCGACAGCGGGGCGTAGGCCGTCCAGCCCGAGGCGAAGGAACCGCCCGGGGCGAAGAAGGACAGCATCATGATCGCGCCGGCGCAGGGGAGCAGCCAGAACGAGACCGCGTTCAGCCGCGGGAACGCCATGTCCGGCGCGCCGATCATCAGCGGCAGGACATAGTTCGCCAAGCCCGCGAACACGGGGATGATGAACAGGAAGATCAGGATCGACGCGTGGACGCTGAAGAGGCCGTTGAACGCCTCCGGGTCCACGAACTGCCGGCCGGGCGCGGCCAGCTCGGCCCGCATGAGCATCGCCATGAGGCCGCCGATGAACATGAAGAAGAACGACGTGACGACGTACTGGATCCCGATGACCTTGTGGTCGGTGTTGATCCGGAAGTAGTCCTGCCAGCTCTTCGCGCCGTGGCTGGAGTGATCCTCCGGCCGGGTCGGGCGCCCCGAGGCCCAGTAGATCCAGTAGTCAAAGGCGCCCATGCCGCCGAGGAAGAACAGCGGCGCCGAGATCAGGGCGATCTGGACCCAGCCGATCCCCGAGACCTCGTCGGCGGAGAAGCCGTTGGCGGTGAACAGCAGGAGCCACGACAGGCCCACCGCCAGCAGGACGTAGAAGGCGGCCCGGTACCAACCGGGCGCTCGCAGGTGACTGATCACGCGTTGGCCTCCATCACTTCGCCGCCGTCTTCTCGAGGTATGCCACCAGCGCCGCGAGTTCCGGCTTGGTCAGCGTGTCGCCGTAGGTCCCGGGCATGATGCCCTCCGCGAACCCTTCGGCGACGTCCTTGTTGGGATCCGTGATCGCCTCGCTGATCTGCTCCGGGGTCCAGCCCGCGAGCACCTCGTCGAGGTTCGGGCCGGTCGTGCCGGCCGTGCCCGCGTCCGCGAGCGTGTGGCAGGCCCCGCACGGGGTGGCCCCGGCCGCGTTGCCCTCGGCGAAGATCGTCTTGCCCGTGGCGATCGGATCCGCCGCACCGCCACCGGCCTTGCCGCCGCCTGCGGCCGCGCCGCCGGCCTGGCGCTTCTTCAGCCAGGCCTCGTAGCGATCGCCAGAGACGACGGTGACCTTCTGTCGCATCAGCGCGTGGCCGACGCCGCAGAGCTCGGCGCAGACCACCGAGTAGGTGCCCTCCTTGGAGGGCGTGACGCGGTAACTCGTGGTGATACCGGGGACCGCATCGATCTTCATGCGGAACTCCGGCACCCAGAAGTCGTGGATGACGTCGAGGGACTTGACGTTGAACTTGACGGGAACGCCCTCGGGGAGGACGAGCTCGGCCGTCTTCACGGCGCCGCCCTCGACCTTCGGGTAGGCGAACGTCCAGGCGAACTGCTGGCCCGTGACGTCAACGATGAGCTCGGGCTTCCCCTTGGCCGGCGCCTCCTCGATGTCGCGCAGCTCGACGTACGCGAACGTGCAGAGCGCGATGAGCAGGAGCGCCGGGATCGTCGTCCAGACGATCTCCAGGCCGGTGCTGCCGTGGGTCGAAGGACCGTCGAGGCCCTCCTCACCCGGCCGCTCGCGGAACTGCCAGACGCAGTACAGGACGATCGTCGTCACGAGGACGAAGAAGGGCACCGACGCGACGATGAGCACGTGGTACACGAGGTCCACCGACTCGGCTTGAGTCGATGCCTCTACGGGGAACCAATCGATTGCTAGTCCGAGCGCGATGCCGATCGCCGTCGCGACAAGTCCGATCACCAAGAGCGGGAACACGTGAACGCGCTCCCGCCTGGGCCGGTTGTCGGACTGAACGTCCGCCACCTCCTCCGACACGGTCTCCTCAGCCATGTGCGGATCATCCTAAGCAGGCGGAGCGACGGAGAGCAACGATTGATCGATTGCGCCCGGGAACTGGGCGCTTCCGGGGCTCTCCGCCGAGACGGAAACGCGTTAGAGGACGGCGACGGCGCCCGTGGGACGGTGCATCTCCGCGGTGCGGACGAACCGTCCTTCGGCGCGATATGCCGACGGCGCGACGCCGTGATGGCGGCGGAACGCCTTCGCGAACTGCGCAGGCTGTCGGTAGCCCACGCGATGCGCGACCTCGCGGACCGTGGTCCCGCGCGAGGCGAGCATCTCGGCCGCTCGTTCCATGCGCACCGCGGTCAGGTGCTCCCGGAACGTCGTATTGCCGATCTCCGCATAGGCGCGCTGCAATTGGCGACGGGACGAGGCGACCCGGCGAGCGATGTCGTCAAGCGACAGATCGCTGCCGTATTCGGTCGCGACGATCGTAGTCGCGTCCTCGTACAGGGCCGTGCGGTGACGGATGGTTGCTGGTCGTTGCACAGGCATCAACCTTTCTACGCCGTCATGCCACGTTAAGGATGTATTGCACCTCAACTCGGGCGAAGCTGGCGCGGCGGCACTCGTGATCGTGCTTGACGTTACATGGTCTCCAGCCTAGATTGAGCCGATAGTTGCAAACTATGCGGCAAGGGATACGAATATGCGCGTACGCGACGCAATGAGCGATGCGGTGCTCACGATCGGGCCGGGACACACGCTCCGCGCCGCGGCACAGCTGATGGCCGAGCGCAATGTCGGCTCCGCCGTGGTGCACGACCCCGAGATGCCGGGGCCGGGAATCATCAGCGAACGGGACGTCCTGCGCTCCGTCGCGGCGGGGGAGAACCCCGACGACGAGCTCGTCGCGACCCACCTGACCGACCGGCTCGTGTTCGCCGAGCCCGACTGGTCGCTGGACGAGGCGAGCGCCACGATGGCGCGCAGCGGCGTCCGCCACCTGATCGTCATGGAGGCCAGCGACGTTGTCGGCATCGTCTCGATGCGCGACATCGTCAGCTCCATCGTCGTGCAGCCGCAGCCCGGCGGCCGCTTCGTCTCCTCGCAGGCCTAGTGCCTTAACGCAAGGCGCCACGCGGAGGGCGTGGCGCGGGTCCTGCGGCGAACTGCGGGGCTCGGGCTAGTGGTGCCCGCCCTCGCCGTGTTCGAGCGGCAGATGGCGGTATTCGATGACGGCACCGCGGATCCAGGCAAACAGGACGCCGGCGGTGAGCACGAGGCCCGCGACGAGGCACCACCACTGCCAGGTGACGCCGATCAGCGTCATCGTGAGGCCGACGGTCAGCAGCAGCGGCTGGACGCTGCCACCGGGGAGGTGGATGTCTTCGCCCGCGGGCGCGACGTTCGGCTCTTCGCTGCTCATGAGACGTAGATCTCGGCGGCGACGAAGGTCATGCCGAACATGAGCAGGCAGACGGCGGTCGCGATGAGCGCGGTGCGGATGTTCTTCTTGGCCAGACGGCGATCCATGAGGGCGTTGAGTCTATCGGTGGGGGACGGAAGAGGGCGTGCGGGTCAGAGCTGCGCGTCGACGACCATCGAGCAGAACAGCAGCGCGAGGTATACGAGCGAGAACAGGTACAGACGCAGGGCCGACTGGCGGTCCGCGCGGCGGTACAGCACGACGGCGCCGGCGATGAACAGCACGCCGAGCGACAGGGACGACACGAGGTAGAACGTGCCCAGGGAGCCGGCGCAGAACGGCAGCTGCGTCACGGCGTACAGCAGGACGGTGTAGAGCAGGATCTGCTTGCGCGTCTCCCGCTCGCCGCGGACGACAGGAAGCATCGGGATGCCGACCTTCTTGTACTCGTCCTTCATGAGCAGCGAGAGCGCCCAGAAGTGCGGCGGGGTCCAGAAGAAGATGATGGCGAAGAGGTAGATCGCCATGCCGCTGAGCTCACCGGTGACCGCGGCCCAGCCCACGAGGGGCGGGAACGCGCCGGCGGCGCCGCCGATGACGATGTTCTGCGTCGAGCGACGCTTGAGCCAGACGGTGTAGACGCCGACGTAGCCGACGAACCCGCAGAGCGCCATCGACGCGGCGAGGACGTTGATCGTCAGCGACATCAGGACGAACGAGCCGACGCCCAGGGCGATGCCGTACGCGAGCGCGGCGTTCGGCGCGACGCGGCCCGACGGGATCGGGCGGTTCGCGGTCCGCGCCATCTTCAGGTCGATGTCGCGGTCGTACCAGTGGTTGATCGCCGCGGCGCCGCCCGCGGACATGTAGCCGCCGATCACCGTGAGCAGGACGAGGCCGATCGACGGATCGCCGGCCACATACATCGTGGTGATCGTCGTCAGGAGCAGCAGCGACTGGACCTTCGGCTTGGTCAGCTCGACGTAGTCGGCGACGACCTGGCGAAGGCCCGAGTGCGGCGCTGCCGCGACGGCGGGAGTGGGGACGGAACGGGCTTCCATGAAAACGGGCTGGCGCAGGCTACCGCGCGACCAGGTCGCGCGGTAGCGCACCAAGCAGGGTTATGACCGGATGAGCTCGCCCTCGCCGGCGGGAATGCCGGACTGGCGCTCCACCTGGCGGCGGATGTCCTTCATCGGCTCGATCGACCGGACGCGCGGAACCTCATCGAAGTTGTTCTGCGGCGGCGGTGACGGCGTGAACCACTCGAGCGTGTTGCCGAGCCACGGATCCGGCCCGGCCAGCGGGCCCTTCTTCGCGGAGCGAATGAAGTTGTAGAAGCTGATCAGGATGCCGAGCGCCAGCACGAACGAGCCGAAGGTCGAGATCATGTTGTACAGCTCGAGATTGCCGATGTCGGAGTACTCGTAGATGCGGCGCGGCATGCCGTCCAGACCCAGCGAGTGCTGGATCAGGAACGTCAGGGTGAAGCCGACGTACATGAGGACGACGGACACCTGCCCGAGGCGCTCATTCGGCATGCGGCCGCTCATCTTCGGGAACCAGTAGTAGAGGCCCGAGAAGATCGCGAACACCGCACCGCCGACGAGGACGTAGTGGAAGTGGGCGACGACGAAGTACGTGTCGTGCACCTGCCAGTCGATCGGGAAGATCGCCAGGAAGATGCCGCTGATGCCGCCGACCAGGAACAGCGACAAGAACGCCACCGCGAAGAGCAATGGGGTCTTGAAGAGGATCGTTCCTCGCCACAAGGTGGCGATCCAGTTGAACATCTTCACGCCGGTCGGGATGGCGATCAGGAAGGAGCTCAGCATGAAGAAGATGAGCACCACCGACGGGCTCGGCGTCGTGAACATGTGGTGCGCCCACACGAGCAGGCCGAGGAACGCGATGACCACGGTCGCCGCGGCGATCGCCTTGTAGCCGAAGATCGGCTTGCGGGCGAAGACCGGGAGGACCTCGGAGATGATCCCGAAGCCCGGCAGGACCATGATGTACACCTCGGGGTGGCCGAAGAACCAGAAGAGGTGCTGCCACAGCATCGGGTCGCCTTCGCCCGGTGTGTAGAAGTTCGTCCCGAAGTGGCGGTCGGTCAACAGCAGCGTGACCGCGCCGGCGATCACCGGGAGCGCGAGGATCAGCAGGATCGCGTAGATCAGGATCGTCCAGACGAAGAGCGGCATGCGACCCCAGCCCATGCCGGGCGCGCGCATGTGCACGATCGTCGCGTAGAAGTTCACCGCGCCGACCAACGACGACAGGCCGGTGAGGTGGACGAGGAAGATCCATGCGTCGACGCCGCCGCTTGGCGCATACGCGGCCGAGGAGAGCGGGGTGTACGCGGTCCAGCCCACCTCGGGCGGGGAGAAGAAGATCGACGCGTAGAAGACGATGCCGCCCGAGAGCAGCAGCCAGTACGAGAGCGCGTTGAGCTTCGGGAACGCCATGTCCCGGGCCCCGATCATCAGCGGCACGAAGTAGTTGCCGAAGCCGGCCATGATCGGCACGACGAACAGGAAGATCATCGTCGTCCCGTGCATCGTGAAGAGCGCGTTGTAGACCTGCGGCGAGAGCAGCGTGTTGTCCGCTTGCCCCAGCTGCAGGCGCATCATCAGCGCCTCGACGCCACCCAGGATGAAGAACACCAGGGTGGTGACGATGTACATGATCCCGATCTTCTTGTGATCGGTCGTGGTGACCCAGGAGGTCCAGCCCTTGGAAGGACGCTCGACCTCGGACGCGAGAACCTGGGGAACGCGCGCGCCGGTCTGCGTTGTGGTGTCAACTGCGGCCATCTGGTGCTCTTCCTAGGGGGTCGGGGTGGCGTCGGCGGGAGCGTCGGGAGCCTCGGCGGCGGCCACGCGGTCTCCCGTGGGGGAGAGCGTCTTCCGCTGGACGGCGGCTTCCTTGTTGGCAGCGGCGATTGCGAGCTTCTTGCCCGCGAGCCATTGCTGGTACTCCTCGGGCTCCACGGCCTTCACGAACGCGATCATGTTCGCGTGGTTGCGCCCGCAGAGCTCGGCGCACTGGCCACGGTAGACGCCCGGCTTGTCGATCTTGAACCACGTGTAGTTCTTGTGACCCGGCACGGCGTCGAACTTGCCGCCGAGCTCCGGGATCCACCAGGAGTGGATGACGTCCTGGGCGACGATCGTCAGGGTGACGGTGGTCTTGGTCGGGACGACCATCGTGTTGTACGAGAAGACGTCGTTCAGCTTGTTCTTGTCGCTGTCCCCGTAGGTGAACCGCCACGCGTACTGCTGGCCGTTGACCTGGATGCGCAGCGACTTGCCGTTCGGCGGCTGGCGATCGGCCGACGAGGTCGACGCGACCGGGCGACCCGTGTCGAATCCGTTCGCGCTGGAGTCGGGCGGGTTGCGGATGTCGCCGAGCATGGCGAACGTGAACCCGCCGAGGACCACGAGGATCACGGCGGCACCGACGGTCCAGCCGATCTCGAGCTTCGTGTTGCCGTGGATCTGTGCGGCAACCGCGCCCTTGCGGTGGCGGTACTTGATGAGGCTGTAGAGCAGGATGCCCTCGACGCCGAAGAAGATGACGAACGCGACGACGAGGACCAGCTTGTAGAGCGTGTCGATGTCGTCGGCATTCGGTGAGCCGCCGGACTCGGGCGTCATCAGGTCGGCGGAAGCTGCGCCGGCGAAGACCATCAGGCCCATCGCGGCGAGCACGAGGGCCGCGGTCAGGGTGCGGCGGAAGTTGGGATACGTCGCTGTCGGTGCCAAAGCGGCGGGGATTGTATTGCTAGGACGGCGGTTCACGCCGTCACGTCGGGTCATCGCCCGGAGAACTGGGCGGGACGGCGCTCCGTGAAGGCCGTGACCCCTTCGGCGAAGTCCCCGGTGAGGCCCATCTCGTACTGGATGTCGGCCTCGAGCGACAGCTGTTCGGCGAGGCCGGGGTAGGCCCAGGCGTTGAACTGCCTTTTGATTCCCGCGTACGCGCGGGTCGGGCCTTCGGCGAGGCGATCGAGGAGCGCTGCGCCCTCGGCGGCGAGCTGATCGGCCGGGACGACCCGGTTGACGAGGCCCCATTCGAGGGCCTGCGGCGCGGGGATGCGCTCCCCCAGCATCGCCATCTCGGTGGCCCGGGCCAGTCCCGCGCGCGCGGGGACGAAGGCGGAGGCACCGCCGTCGGGCACGAGGCCGATGTTCACGAAGGCGAGCAGGAAGTACGCCGAGTCCGCGGAGACGACGATGTCCCCGGCGAGGGCGAGGGAGCAACCGACGCCGACTGCTGGGCCGTTGACCAGCGAGACGACCGGCTTCGGCATCGCGCGGACGCCGAGGATCACGGGGTTGTACTGCTCGACGAGCGACGCGCGCAGATCGGGCTCGGCGTCCTCGGCCGGGCCGCCCGCCTTCAGGTCGGCGCCCGAGCAGAACGCCCGGCCCTCGCCGGTCAGGCCGACCGCGCGGATGTCGTCGTCGGCGGCCACCTCCTCGAGGGCGGCGGTGAGATCACGGCTGACCTCGCGGTTCCAGGCGTTCAGGGCGTCGGGGCGGCGCAGCTCGATGGTGGCGACGGCGCCGCGCCGTTCGATGGCGACGGTCTGCAGGGCGGGCATTGCGCCATCCTACGCAGGGATGTCGTCTCGACCCCTCATCGGGATCGCCGCGCCGCAGGTCCGGGCGCGCTGGGGGCCGTGGGAGGACGAGGCCCTCGTCGTCCCGGTGACGTACGTGCGCGCCGTGCGCGACGCGGGCGGGCTCCCGCTGATCCTGGCGCCGGAGGACGGAGGCGGGCCGGACGAGATCCTCGACCTCGTCGACGGGCTGATGCTCGTCGGCGGGACCGACGTGGGGCCGGACCTGTACGGCGCGCCGCCGCATCCGGAGACCGACACGCCGGTCCCCGAGCGCGACGCCTTCGAGCTCGCGCTCACCCGGGCGGCCCTGGAGCGCGACGTGCCGCTGCTGGCGATCTGCCGCGGGATGCAGGTGCTCAACGTCGCGTGCGGCGGGACGCTGTCCCAGCATCTGCCCGAGATCGTCGGCCACGAGGAGCATCGCCGCACCCGGGGCTCCTTCGCAGACGCGGACCATGACGTCCGGTTCGCGCCCGGCTCCCTCGCCGCGCGGGTCGCAGCGGAGCCCGTCCACGCGATCAAGTCCCAGCATCACCAGGCGGTCGACGCGATCGGCGCCGGCCTCGAGGTCACCGGCTGGGCCGTCGCCGACGGGCTGCCCGAAGCGGTGGAGCGGCGCGACCGCCGGTTCGTGCTCGGGGTGCAGTGGCATCCGGAGGAGGATCCGGACAGCCCCGTGATCGCCGCGCTGGTTCACGCCGCGCGCGGGTGACGACGGTGCGGGACGACGAGCGGCTCGCCCGCGCCTACGGCTACCCCTTCCGTGACGCCAGTCCGCGCGAGCCCACCGACCAGGCGCCCGAGCCGTGGCCGGCCCAGGCGTCGGCGGTCGTCGCGTTCGGCGCGAACGTCACGCGCGACGCGCTTCGCGCGAAGCTCGGCGCGGACGCCGACGGCATCCGGATCCTGGACGCGACGCTGCACGGCGTCGACGCCGTGTACTCCGCGCACGTCAGTCCCTACGGCGCCATCCCCGCGACGCTGCATCCGTCGGCCGGAACGCGGCTCGACGCGCGCCTGCTCGTCCTCGACGCGGGCGTCCTCGCCCGGCTCGACGAGACCGAGCCGAACTACGAGCGCGTCGTGGTGGAGCCGCCGGCGCACGTGGAGCCTTGGGGCGCGCGGACCGATCGGGTGGAGATGTACCGATCACGCCACGGGCCGTTGCTGCTCGGCGGCGCGCCGCGAGCGCTGGAGGAGATTCCCGCCGGCGGCCGCGTGTTCACGGCGCTGTCCCAGCACGCCGTCCAGACCGCCGCGCGCGATCTCCTCGAGCCCGAGGCCGAGCTGGACGCGTTCGTCCTCGCCGGCGCGCTCGACGTGGCGCTGCGGGCCGAGCGAACAGCGGTCCTCCGGGGAGATCGTCAACCAGCGCGGCGCCGCCGGAAGCGCGGGTAGGGTCGCGCCGCCCCGGTCGGCGCGGATGCCGCCGGGGACTCCGGCTTCATGGAACTCGTCCTCGCATGGCTCGTCTTCCCGATCGTCACGATCGGTGTCTGCGCGGGTCTGGGGCTGCTCCTGCAGTGGGCCTCCGGGGCGGCGCTGCCGGTGCCGCTGCTGCCGGGCGCCGGACTCGCCGTGCTCGTGGTCGTCTCGCAGCTGACGACCACGCGCCCGTGGGCTGCGCCCGCCACCGTCCCGGTTCTTGCCGTCCTCGCGGTCGCGGGATACGTCGTGGAGCGCAAGCGCCTGCGCGGGTTGCGGCCCGGTCGCTGGGCGGTGCTCGCGGGCGTCGTGACCCTGGCGATCGCCGCCGCGCCCGTGGTGCTGTCGGGCCAGGCGACGTTCTCGGGCTACACGGTCCTCGCGGACCTCTCGATCCACCTGATGGGCGCCGACGCGATGCTCGATCACGGTCGCGACTTCTCGTTACTGGAGCCGTCGACCTATCAGGGCGCGCTGGTCAGCTACTACAACGGCAGCGCCTACCCGGCGGGCGGGGCGACGGCGCTCGGCACGCTGGCCCGACTCTCAGGTGAGGACGCGGCCTGGGCGGTCGCGCCGTTTCTCGCCCTGCTCGTGGCTCTCCTCGCGCTGGCCTTCTACGAGCTCGCCGGCACGGTCCTGCGCCCCGGCCCGGTGCGGGCGATCGTGGCGACCGTGGCCGCGCAGCCGGCGATCGTCTACACCTACGCGCTGCAGGGCAGCCTGAAGGAGATCGGCGCGGTCTCCCTGGTCGGGCTTCTGGCGGCGCTGTGTCCGTGGTACGTGGATCGCCGGCGCGAGGGCGGCGGCCCGCGCGCGGTGGTCGCTCTGGCGGTCGTCACCGCCGCGGCGTGCGCGGTCGTCGGAGCGGTCGCGCTGACGTGGACCGGCCCGCTTCTGGTGGCGGCGCTGCTCATCGGGACCCGGGCGGCCCCCGCACGGAGGACGGCCGACGCCTGGGTGTCGGGTGGGGTGCTCGTCGTTGTCCTGGCCGCGCTGAGCATCCAGACGATCAGCGGACTCGCGACGTACCTCGAGGTCACCAACCAGGGGCGGACGCCCGAGGCACGCGCCGGCAACCTCAAGAGCCCGCTCAAGCCGACCCAAGTGGCCGGTGTGTGGCTGACGGGCGACCATCGCGACGTGCCCGACGGCGCGCGGAAGCCCCTCACGTCGGTCCTGCAGATCCTGGTCGCCCTGGCGGCGGCGGGCGGGGTGGTGCTCCTCGCCCGGCGGCGGGTGTGGTGGCCGCTCCTGCTGCTCGCGACGATGATCGTGGCGACGATCGTCCTGGTCTGGCAGGGCACGCCATGGAGCGACGCGAAGGCGTACATGATCGCCTCCCCGGCGGTGCTGTTCTGCGCGCTCCTCGGCGCGGCGCTGCTGCTGCGTGCTCACGGTGTCGCGCGCGTCGCCGGCGTCGGCGTGGGCGGCGCGATCGTGCTCGGAGTGCTGGCGTCCAATGCGCTCGCCTACCGCGAGGTGTCACTCGCGCCGCGAGACCGGATGGACGAGCTCGCCGCGATCAACGAGCGATTCGCGGGGCAGGGACCGGCGCTCACCCCCGAGTACGAGGAGTTCGGCAAGTACTTCCTGCGCGACATCGCGCCCGAAGGCCCCGTCGAGGGCTGGCGCAGCCGCGACGTCGAGCTGGCACATCCGGAGGATCCGCCGAACCTGCTGGGGACGTCGGTGGAGCTCGGCGAGCTCGCGGACCCGTACGTCCGGCACTACCCGCTCCTGGTCCTGCGGCGCGGGTTCGCGATGAGCCGGCCGCCGGTCGGCTACCGCCGCGTGTTCGAAGGGCGGTGGTACGACGTGTGGCGACGTGAGGGCGAGCAGCCGCGGGTCGTCGACACGCTCGCGCTCGGCCGGGACCGCCAGGCCGCGGCCGTCCCCTCGTGCGCGCACCTTCAACGGCTCGCGCGGAGCGCGTCGGCGGCCGGTGGAGAGCTCGCGTTCGTTGCGCGGTCGCGGACGCCCATGTTCGAACCGGGCCGGGTCCGGCACGCCTGGAACTGGGTGACGGACTCGGGCGACCCGAGCCTCGTGAACCTGTTCGGCCCGGGGCGCTCCCGCGGCAGCCTCGTGGTCGACCGTCCGGGCCGGTACGACGTCTGGGTCGAGGCGCGCGTCGGCCGCCCCGTCGAGGTCCGCATCGACGGCAGGCCCGTCGGGCGGGTCGGCTGGCGGATGAACCCGCGGATGTCGCCCGAGCGGGTCGCGCAGATCAATCTGCAAGCCGGGCGTCACTCCGCGGAGGTCCTCGTCGGGGGAGGTGGGCTCCGGCCCGGAGCTGCGGGCAACAACCGGATCGTCGGGCCCGTCGGCCTCACGGAGACGGACCCGGCGACGCTGCCGGTCGGTCGGGTCTCACCGGCCCGCTGGAGAGAGCTGTGCGGGCGTAGATACGATTGGGTAGCAGCGGTTGCGCAGGGCCGTTAGGCTCGGCGTGTGTCTTGGACCTTCCTGACCAATCACACGCATGTCCTGTTGTGCATCGCGCAGGATCCCGAGACGCGGCTGCGTGACGTGGCCAGCGCCGTCGGGATCACCGAACGGGCCGCTCAGCGCATCGTCGGAGAACTCGAGGAGGCCGGCTACCTGGCCCGCCAGCGCGAGGGACGACGCAACGTCTACGAGCTCCGGATCGATCGGCCCCTGCGCCATCCGCTCGAGGAGGGTCACGTCGTCGGTGAGCTCCTCGAGGTGCTCGCGCGTGAGCCTGCGCCGGGCCTCCCGGCCTGATCCACATACGGACTGCCGTTTTCGACGCCCTGTCCAAGGGGTGTGGTGGGTCTGACCCTCTTTCTATACTCGCGAGCACCTGCGATGGACGCCACCGTGAAGCCGGCGGATGTCGATCTCCACGACGGAGACGATGGCCTCGACGAGGACGCGCCGCAGCTGCGGGTGACCAGGCAGAACACGCTGCTGTTCCTGCTGTTCGTCGCCTCAGCACTGGCCTTCCTCTACTTCGTGCTGCCGCAGATCACCGGTCTCGAGGAGACCTGGGGCAAGATCGAGGAGGGCGACCCGTGGTGGCTCATCGCCGCAGGCGTCTTCACGGTGCTCTCGTTCCTCGGGTACGTCGTGCTGTTCCGCGGCGTGTTCCGCGATGCACCGCGCATCGACATCCGCGCCAGCTACCAGATCACCATGGCCGGCCTGGCGGCGACGCGCCTGTTCGCCGCCGGTGGTGCGGGCGGCCTCGTGCTGCAGGCCTGGGCGCTGCGGGCGGCGGGGATGCCGCGGCGGCGGGTGGCCGACCAGACGCTGGTCTTCCTGATGCTCACCTACATCGTCTACATGATCGCGCTGGTGGTCTGCGGGTTCGGGCTGTTCTTCGGGATCTTCCGCGGGCCGGACGGCGCGACGACCCTGATTCCCGCGATCTTCGGCCTCACCGTGATCGTCGTTGGCCTGCTGTGCTCGGCGATCCCGACCGACCTGCAGCGGCGGCTCGACGGCTACGCCCGGCGCAGCGGGCGGTTCGGCCGGCTCGCTCAGCGGCTGGCCAACGGGCCGGCGGCAGTGTCGGCCGGCATCCGCGGTGCGTGGGTCCACGTCAGGGCGGGTGACCCGGCGGTGGCCGGCGCCGTCGCGTACTGGGCGTTCAACATCATGGTGCTGTGGGCGGCCTTCCATGCCTTCGGCGGCGCGCCCGGCTGGGCGGTCCTCGTGCTCGGGTACTTCACCGGGATGCTCGGCAATCTGCTGCCGCTGCCCGGCGGGGTGGGTGGCGTCGACGGCGGGATGATCGGCGCCTTCGCCGCGCTCGGGGTCGACGCCGGCACGGCCACGGTCGCCGTCCTGGTCTATCGCGCGTTCGCCTTCTGGCTCCCTACCATCCCGGGGGCGATCGCCTACTTCCAGCTGCGGCACACCGTGCAGGGCTGGCGTGACGAGCGCCGGGAGCAGAAGGCCTCACAGCTCGCGACGGCAACCGCCTGATCCATCACGCCACCCACTATACTTTGTGAAGTGACCATGACCTCTGACCGCATCGAGAACGTCGTCATCGTCGGCAGCGGGCCGGCCGGCTACACGGCGGCGCTGTACACGTCGCGCGCCAACCTCGAGCCGCTCGTGATCGAGGGGTTCCTGTGGGGCGGGCTGCTCCAGCAGACCACCGACGTCGAGAACTACCCGGGCTTCCCCGCCGGGATCATGGGCCCGGAGCTCATGCAGCAGATGCGCGACCAGGCCGAGCGCTTCGGCACGCGGTTCATCACCGACGAGGCGACCAAGGTCGAGCTGGCCACCGAGGCCGGCGGCATCCACAAGGTGTGGGTCGGCGACGAAGTCCATCTGACCCGCACGGTCGTCCTCGCGATGGGCGCCGAGCACAAGAAGCTCTCGGTCCCCGGTGAGGTCGAGCTGGGCGGCCGCGGGGTCTCCTACTGCGCGACCTGCGACGCCGCGTTCTTCCGCGACCGCGCGACGGTCATCGTGGGCGGCGGCGACAGCGCGATGGAGGAGGCGATCTTCCTCTCGAAGTTCTCCTCGAAGGTCGTGGTCGTCCATCGCCGCGATGAGTTCCGCGCGTCGAAGATCATGCTCGATCGCGCACGCGAGACGGAGAACATCGAGTTCCTCACGCCGTACACCGTCGACGAGTTCTGCGCCGGTGAGGATGGCTCGCTCGCGATCGCGAAGCTGCGCAACACCGAGGACGACTCCACCCGCGAGCTGGAGATCGACGGTGCGTTCATCGCCATCGGCCACGAGCCGCAGTCCGGCATCGTGGCCGGGCAGGTCGACGTCGACGGTGACGGCTACGTCAAGGTCGACGGCCGCTCGACCAGGACCGGCCGCCCGGGCGTCTTCGCGGCCGGGGATCTCGTCGACCACACGTACCGCCAGGCGATCACGGCGGCGGCGTCCGGCTGTCAGGCTGCGCTCGACGCCGAGTGGTACCTGCGCGACACGCCGAGCATCGAGACGCCCGCGGGGATCGCCGACGGCGACCTCGCCGAGAAGCAGTGGGGGCCGACCACCGCGTCGGCGCCCATCAACCTGCCGCACTGAGTAGCGTGCGCGCCGCTTGACGGCGACGCGCACCCCAGCTCCGCTCGCCGCTCCCGCATGGGAGCGGCTCGTGCCGCGCGTCGCGCTGGTGCTCCTCGTGCTGGGCGCGCTCGCCGGGGCGCTGTCGTTCACGACGTATCCGAACTACGACTCGATGATGGCCCTCGTCTGGGGCCGCGACGTTCTGGACGGGACCCTCCCGGCGTTCGACGCGTACCGGGCGCCGACCCAGCACCCGCTGCTCATCCTGCTCGGCGTGGTGTTCGCGCCGCTCGGCGGGGCGGCCGAGCCGCTCATGGTCGGGTTCGGGATCGGCGGCTACGTCGCGCTGGTCCTAGGCGTCTACCGCCTCGGCCGGGTGACGATCGGCGTGCTCGGCGGGCTGGTCGCGGGGGTGCTCGTCGCGTCGCGCCTGAACCTCGCGCTGCTGGCGTCGATCGCGTTCCTCGACATCCCGTACTGCGCGCTGATCATCTGGGCGGCCGCGCTGGAGGTGGAGCGTCCGCGCCGTGGCGGTGTGGTCTGGGCGCTGCTCGCGCTGGCGGGGCTGCTGCGTCCCGAGGCCTGGGCGCTCGCGGGGCTGTACGCGGTCTGGGTCGGCTGGTCGCTTCCCTGGCGGGGCCGGGCGCGCGCGGTCGCGCTCGCGGCGATCGCCCCGGTCCTGTGGTCGCTGGTGGACCTGATCGTCACCGGGAACCCGGTCTTCTCGCTGACGTATACGGACGGCTCGGCGGCGGATCTCCAGCGTGAGCGGCCGCTGACGAGCCTGCCCTGGCTCATGGTCCGCCTGCTCGCCGAGATCCTGAAGTGGCCCGTCGTCGGGATGGCGGTCGCCGGCGTGGTCCTGGCGATCGTGCTGCGCAGGCGGCAGTTCGCGGTGCCCGCCGTGCTCGTGGTGGTGACGTGTGCGGAGTATCTGGTGATCGCCTCGGGCGGACTCGCGACCGTCTACCGCTACCTGCTCGTGGCGGCGCTCGCGCTTGCCGTGTTCGCCGCGTTCTCCCTGACCGGCTGGACCACGATCGCGCGCGGCCGGGCGCGGACCGCGTGGACTGTCGTGGCGGTGGCCGGAATCGTCCTCGGCGCCGCGTACACCGTCACGCACACGAACCCGGCCAAGGTGCGCGTCGAGCTGCGCGACCGCGAGCGGATCCGGGCGAACCTCACGGCGCTCCTGCGCGACCCCGCGGTGGCCGCGGCACGGCGCTGCGGGCCGCTGACCGTGCAGAACCACAAGCTCGTACCGGAGGTCCGCTGGATCCTCGACCTGCCCGACGGCGCGGTCATCGCCCGGTCGGATCGTTCGCAGCAGGTGCAGACGCGCGGGGTGACGATCCTGATCGACCGGCGGATCGAGCGGCGGCCGGCGCTGAACATCTTCGAGGTGCCCCGTGATCGTGACCTGCGGATCGAGCTGCCGCCGGCCGGATTCCGGCCCATCGCGGGGAACCGGGACTTCGCGGCATGGGCTCGTTGCGACGGCGATCCGCCCCTGGTGCGCGTCGCCCGACCGGGATAGGGTCCGCGCGAATGTGCGGGATCTGCGGACTGCTCTCGCTCGACGGTTCCGCACCCGTGGACCCGGCGCAGCTCGGCGCGATGTGTGCGGCCATCGCGCACCGCGGCCCCGACGGTGAGGGCACGTACGTCGACGGGCCCGTCGGGCTCGGCGCCCGCCGCCTGGCGCTCGTCGACGTCGAGCACGGCGCGCAGCCGGTCGGCAGCGAGGACGGCGCGATCCAGGTCGTTCTCAACGGCGAGATCTACAACCACGGCGCGCTCCGTCGCGGCCTGGAACGGCGCGGGCATCGCTTCGCCACGCACTGCGACACCGAGGTCCTCGCGCACCTGTACGAGGAGCACGGCCCGCGCATGATGGAACAGCTGCGAGGCATGTTCGCGTTCGCGATCTGGGACGGGCGCGCGCGGCGGCTGCTGCTGGCCCGGGATCGGTTCGGCATCAAACCGCTGCTCTACGCGCTCGACGACCGGCGCCTGGCCTTCGCCTCCGAGCTGAAGGCACTGCTCCGGCTGTCGGACATCCCGCGGGACCTCGATCCCGACGCGCTGACGACGTACCTTGCGGTCAACGCCGTGCCCGCGCCGATGACGATGCTGCGCGCGGTCCGCAAGCTGCCGGCCGGGCATCTGCTGATCGCCGAGCGCGGGGGTGTGCGGATCGAGCGCTGGGCGACCGACCTCCCGGCTGCCGCCGATGCGCTCCGGCACGAGGACGAGCACGTGCTCGCCGAGGAGCTCCGCGAGCGGCTGCGGGATTCCGTGCGAATGCACCTGCGGGCCGATGTCCCGGTCGGCGTGCTGCTCAGCGGGGGTGTGGACTCGGGCGTGATCGCCGCGCTCGCCGCCGAGGAGACGCCGCGGCTGCAGACCTTCACCGTTGGCTTCCGCGAGCGCTCCTTCGACGAGCTGGTGATGGCGCGCACCGTCGCCGAGCGCTTGGGTACCGACCACCACGAGCTGATCGTCGAGCCGGGCGACGCGGACGTCCTGCCCGACGTCGCGCGCAGCATGGACGAGCCGCGCGGCGACGCGACCGCGCTGCCCTACTGGCTTGCGGCGCGCCGGGTGTCGGGATCGCGCAAGGCGGTGCTGTCGGGCGAGGGCGGGGACGAGCTCTTCGCCGGGTACCAGACGTACGCGGCGGGCGGCCTGGGCGCGGCGGGCGCGCGCGCCGCAGCCCTCGTGGCGCCGGTGGTCGCGCGGCTGCCGAGCTCTTCGCGGCGGCTCAGCCTGGACTTCCGGGTGCGCCGGCTCGCGCTCGGCGCGGGGCTCGGGCCGCTCGAGCGCCACCACGCCTTCAAGGAGATCCTGAGCGCAGCGCAGCGCGAGGCCGTCGCGCAGGACGGACGGCTTGGTTCGGCCGACCCGATCGCCGCCCACCGCCGGCTCTACGCCGAGGCCGCGGCGGCCCCGCCGATCGCGCGCCTGCAGCACGTCGACCTCGGCACCTTCCTCGCTGACGACCTGCTCACGCAGGCCGACCGCGCCGGGATGGCGCACGGGGTGGAGGTCCGCGTGCCGTTCCTCGATCCGGCTGTCGCGGAGTTCGCCCGGGCGCTGCCCGACCGCTGCAAGGTCCGCGGGATGCAGACCAAGCGCCTCCTGCGGCTAGCCGCCGCGCCGCTCGTGCCGCGTGACGTCGCCGAGGGGCCGAAGCGCGGGTTCGTGGCCCCCGCGGCGGCCTGGCTGCGCGGAGAGCTCGAGCCGGTGGCCCGCGACATCCTCGGGCGCGAGACGCTCGAGCGGCAGGGGATGCTGCGCCCGGAGGCCGTGACGGCGATGCTCGATCGCCACGCGGCGCGGCGGGAGGACCTCAGCCGCCCCCTGTGGGCGCTGATGGCCCTGACCCTGTGGCACGACGCGGTGCTGGGCGGGGCCGCGCCAAACGACGCGCAACCGCCGCTGAGCGGCGTAGCCTCCGCGCCATGAGACGCGCGACGATCGCCGGCGCGCTCGCCGTGCTCCTGATGCTGTGCTGCGCGGCGGCGCCCGCGCTGGCCCAGGATTCCGCCGCCCCAGAGGGCGCTGAGCCGCACTGGCTGCCCGATGAGGAGTGGGTCAACCTGCTGTGGCTGCCGTACGACGAGGACCGGCTCTACCGGCTGCTGGACATGAGCCGCGGGGACGTCTTCCGCTGGGTGCGCATCGACGCGTCGAACACCCTCGCGCAGCTCGGACGGCGCCGGGGTCTCACCGCGGACGAGCTGGCCTCCAAGCTCGTCGAGCCGCGCCGCGGGAAGGTCTCGGCCAAGACACTGAAGGTCATCCGCCGTGCCGCGCGGCGTACCGTGACGCAGGGGCACCTGGGCCAGCACTTCCTCTTCCATGCACTGCACCAGACCGCCGTGCCCGCGCACGCCCGGTGGATCTTCGGGGTTCGCACCCAGGAGGACTGGTTCAACCTGCGCCGCGCCGAGGTCAGCCCGCTGCAGATCGGGGAGCTGCACGGCCGGACGCGCACGATGATGCGCAAGCGCGTCGAGCAGACGCTGCGCGACGCGGCGACGA
>JAEMSV010000102.1 GCA_016462625.1 Solirubrobacteraceae bacterium
ACCGAGTGCCCCTGCGCCCGACCCACTGCCAGCCGGCGGGGTCGACTTCAGCTGGACGCCGAACCGCCCGGCGCTCGTCGCCGGTGCGCCGGCCGGCGGCGTCCAGTTCACGGCACCGTCCCTGAACGGCGCCACCTACGAGTGGGACTTCGACTACGACCCGGCCCAGGGCTTTCGGCCGAGCGCGAACGGCCCGGCTCCCCGTCACGGCTTCACCGCCGACAGCGCCCATGACACCGACAAGGTGAACGGCGCGGACGGTCAGCGCCGGCGGGTCTACGAGGTGCGGCTGCGCGTCCGGACCGCGGACGGCGCGGTGGCCGAGACGTCCCACCAGCTCGTCGTCGTCCCCAACAACGCGCCGCGCGTCGACTTCACCACCGATCGCGAGAACCAGAGCGCCGCCACGCCGGTCACGTTGACGCCCCAGTTCTCCGATCCCGACGCGACGAGCCGCACGGCCGACGCCATCGACCACATCGAATGGGACTTCGACGGAACGCTCGGTGACGCGGCGGGCGCCGATCTCGTCTGCGACGCGTCGGGCGGCGCCTGCCGCGCCCCCGGGGGCGGCGTGCCCGGGCCCTGGTTGGCGGAAGGCCGGAGGGGCACGCTGACGGTGAACTTCTTCGACCGCGAACTCGCCTCGCACCAGTTGCGCCCGGTCGGCCAGATCGACGTCCAACCGCTCGCCACCACCGGCGAGCGCCTCAGCCCCGCCCTGGCCCAGTTCGGCGGCGCCGGACTCCTCGCCGTGCAGCTGCTCGGCAAGCGCGTCAAGTTCTTCGTCCACGACCCCCGGGTCAGCTTCCTCTACGACAACGCGACCAAGCTCCAGCAGAGCTCGTTCAACGCCGACGCCGGCGAGGCGACCGGCGCCACGCTCAAGACCGCCGCCCCGCGCCGCGTTCGCGCCGCGAAACGACGCGCGAAAGCCAAGAAGGCCGCGTCGCCGGTGGACGTCCCCTCGACGACCCTGCGCTGGCGCCAGGTGACGCTGACCGCAGTCGACTCCGCGGGCCTGCGGGCTTCGGTGACGCACGAGCTGCCACTCACGCCCGGCGTCCCGCCGAAGCTCCGCGCGGAGTTCGAGGTCCCCGGACCCGGCGCGATCGCCGCGCCGGTCACCGGGCCGGGCCGGCAGCCGTTCGCGGCAAAGCGCTCGGCGAAGGCCGCGAAGAAGCCCAAGGCGAAGGCTGCGGCGAAGAGGGTCCTCCCGTATCCGCTCACGACGGATTCGACGCTCTCCTATGACACGAAGGGGACGACCGACCCGGACGGCGATATCGCCTACTACACGCTGGAGGTCGGCAGGCCGTACTTCACGGCCCCGGACTGCATCGCGACACCGAAGGCGCCGCAGTATGACCCCGAGGTCTCCTTCGACCTGCCGCCGCCCGGCATCCCCGACCCCGGCAACATCATCCCTGTGGCGGACCCGATCGCGACCGGCCCCGCGTCCCCGGTCGGCGCCACCGGCAACATCGCGCTCCCGAACCTGAACGTCAGGCCGAGCTTCGCGCTTCGCGCGGGGGCGCCGCTGCCGACGCTCGCGTCACTGCCGAGCCCGTACATCCACCCGTGCCTGAAGTTCGCCGCGCGCAACGTGGTCCCCACCACCTTCACGTCGCTGGCCGGCGGCACGCCGAAGCAGGTGCGGGCGATCGTCACCCGCAACCCCGCCGACCTGCGCTTCAAGATGCCGGCAACCGACATCAACGACGTCTACGACACGGGGTGGTCGGTGAGCGTCGGCGTCTACGACAACTCGGGCATGGGCGCGATCCAGCGAACCGACGGGTTCAAGATCACGAACACCAAGACCTTGACCTGCCAGGTCGTCTCCGGCCTCCCGCTGAAGGTCAGCCTGGGATCCGGGAAGTCCAGGACCGTCGCCGCGTCGAGCCAGTGCGCGGACATCACCCCGCAGCTCAAGGCCTTCTACACGACCAAGGACGTCAGCCTCAACGGGATCATCCTGAGACCGCGGGCCGGCAGCGCGATCGTCGTGGACAGCACGGCCGGCATCTGGGCGACGAAGAAGCCACGCCCGAGCCTGAACGGGAGCGAGGCGACGGTTCGCAGTCGCCTCAAGCGCCTGGCCGGCGGCGGTGATGTGGACGTGCTCGTGGACGGTGAAGCCGTCGCGCGCCTGGAGGGGCTCTCCGCCCAGTCCTTCAAGAGCCTCCTGCGCGGCCCCAACAGGGACGGCAGCTACCCGGTCCAGCCGCGGCTCGTCGACGGCGCGCGATTCCACGGCTCGCCGATCTCGCGCAGCGGCACCGGGGTCAACGGGCACCGCGACTTCCACATCGACTTCAGCGGTGGCGACTGCAGCGACACGGCGTGCTCCCCTGCGCGATCGCGCACCGAGTTCAGCATCGTCCTGCCCAAGGAGTTCAGCACGAGCGAGACCGGAGCCAAGTCGCCGACTGCCCTCATCGTGCGCAACGGCGTCGAGGAGCTCAACGCGACCGAGCTCGACACGAACGGGTTCGCCGACATCGCCAGCAATTCACGCGGCCCCAAGGCCCGGGCCGCGTCGGCGTCGCCGAGCACGATCGACCTCTCGCACACGTCGCTGGGGCCGGTGACCATCGACGAGGGCAAGATGACCTTCGACCCCGCACGCGGGCTGTTCGACGGCAACATCGAGAAGGCCCGGCTCGAGGTCGGCGACGGCGCGGAGGCCTCGCTGCACATCCTCATCGACGGCGGCGAGCTGCGCAGCGCCAGCGGCGGCGTGAAGTCGAACACCGGCGTGCCGCTGTTCCCGGGCGTGACCCTCAACGCCGTGCGGTTCTCGATCGTCACCGACCCGCTCACGATCAAGGGCGGCGCGGATTTCCAGGCCGCCAAGCTGCTCACCGGCTCGCTGGACCTGCTCGTTCGGCCGGATCCGTTCCTGCTCCGTCTCGACGGGACGGTCTCCGTCGGTGGCGAGGTCAAGCTCGGCAGCGCGTACGTCCAGTACGACGCGAGCAACCACAACAACCTCACGTTCGGTGGCCGGATCGGCGTCGACCTCGGGCCGGTCTCCGTCGGCGGCGGGGTCGACGGCGGCTTCTCCGGCGACACGGGCGATTTCTTCGTCCAGGGGGAGGTGCACGTCTGCGTCGGCATCTGTGCCGACGGCAAGGTGCTCGTCTCGAACCAGGCCCTCGCCGCCTGCGCGGAGATCGAGGTCGGGCTCGTGACCGTCGGCGCCGGGTTCGCCTACCGCTTCTCGAGCGGTCTGCCCGGCGGGCTGGATCTCTTCACCGGCTGTGACCTCACCCCGTACATTCCCGCGGTCTTCCGGACGCGCGCAGGAGCGACGGTCGACGTGCGCGCGGTCACCAAGTCGGACCTGGTGGTCAAACCGGACACCGAGCAGGTCGCCTTCCGGTTCCGGGCCAACCCCGCCGCGCCGTCGGCCCCGGCGATCACGTTGACCGGGCCCGACGGACGCACCTACTCGACGCGAAAGAACGACTACGTCTTCGTGGCACCCGCCCCGGTCGCTCTCGCCGGCAAGGGCGTCTCGCCGGCCAGCGGCGCGCTCATCGACCAGGATCCCGTGGACAAGGTCTCGACCTTCCTCATCACCAAGCCCACGCCGGGCGCCTGGAAGGTGACGCAGGCCGCGGGCGAACCGCCGCTCGCGTCGGTTGACTCCGCCACCGGCGAGCACGTCGCCGCATCGGAGATCGGCGGCGACGTGGTGGACGCCGACCCGCTGAAGGATGGCGCGAGGATCGACGACACGCGGTACGCCGAGCGCGGGACCGCGGCGGCCCCCACGAGCTCGACGCGCCGCGTCCGCCCGCTGCGCGACGTCTCCGACGGCGCGCCCATAGAGGACGGGCGCATGCGCGGCATCGTCATCAAGGTCCCGACCGGGCTCGACGGCAAGATGACGATCGTCGACGCCGGCCCGACGACCAACCAGACGCTGACCGAGATCGATCTCGACGCCAACAGCGGCAAGCAGATCCCGCTCACGTTCACGCCGGCAGCCGACGCCGGACGGCACGAGATCAAGGCGCTGCTCGAGCATCCCGACGGGACGCCGCGGTCGGTTCTCTCGGTCGACGGCTACGTCGCTCCCGGGATCCCCGCGCCGCGGACCCCGTCGGTCTCGGCCAAGGAACTCCGGCGCGATCGCCTCTCGGTGATCGTCAACACCGGGCTCACCGCGTCGCTCAGCGATCCGGCGGCGCGGCTGAACCTGGTCGCCGTCTCGCCGGCGGGTCAGCGCGTGGAGCGCCTGATCACCGCCCGTGACGCCCGGCGGTTGTCACCGGGCCGCTATCAGGTCACGCTCGACGACTTCGACACGACCGGGCGTGTTCGCGTCCTGGCGCAGATGGTCTATGCGGGCAAGGCGGGCGGGGTCGCAAGGGTGATCGCGCGTCCGCGGGGGTAGTTTGGCCTGACACGCGTCCCCCGAGCTGCAGATTCCGGCGGCAGGAGCCGATACTCTTACTACTGCCATGACGGTCGCGTCGCTTTCATCACGAAGCTTCCGCGTGGCCCCGACTGTGGGCGGAGAAAGCCACGTCGTGGCCACGGTGCTCATCAGCGCCGCCGACGGCCGCGCGCTGTCCGATGCGCTCGCCTGGGTTCGGACCCGCGATTTCCTCGCGCCCGCCGTGGAGAGCGCCGACCAGATCCTGGCGCTCCGCGGCCTCATCGCGCTGATCGACCAGCTCGAGACCATCGTCGACGAAGGCCACGGCGCGCCGACCGATCTCTCGCAGGACCAGGTCACGATGCTCGGCGAGGCCGCCGTCCGCTACGCCGCCGAGCGCGACGCCGATGACGGCTACCAGACGCCCGCCGAGCGTGAGCGCGTCGCCCGCCTGCGCGTGCTGGGTGACCGCCTGTTCGACCTCGCCGCGGACTTCGCCGGCGCGGTCGCCGAGGCGCGGCAGCCCCACTAGGCCCCACAGATGAGCGCCACGGGCCAGCCTTCCCCGCCTCCGGGCTGGTATCCCGACCCGCAGGGTCAGGGCGCCGAGCGCTGGTGGGACGGCACGCAGTGGACGGCCAACCAGCGCCCGGTCGGCGTCGTGGTCGGGCCGCGCCCGATGAGCCCGTCCGACGAGAAGACCTGGGCCGTGCTCGCCCACGCCTCGGCTCTCGTCGCCTCGTTCTTCGCCCTGGCCTTCCTGGGCCCGCTGGTCGTCTACCTGATCAAGAAGGACGAGAGCCCGGTCGTGCGCGCCCACGCCGTCGCGGCACTGAACTTTCAGCTGTCCTGGCTGCTGTGGGGGCTCATCCTCGGCCTCGCGACGGTGATCCTGCTGTTCGTGCTCGTCGGCGTCGTGCTCCTGCCCGTGCTCTTCATCGGCGCGGTCGCCTGGTTCGTGCTCGTGATCATCGCGAGCGTGAAGGCCGGCAACGGCGAGCCGCCGATGAAGTACCCGCTGACGATCGACTTCGTGAAGTAGGCCGTAAGGACGCGCCCCCGGGCGGCCTCTGGGATACCGACGGCAGACTGGAATTCGGTCCGCTGAACGGAGAAGATGCCCTATGCCCACGCCGCGCCTCGTTCCGATCGTGCTCATCACCCTGCTCGTCCTCCCGGGAAGTGCTGCGGCCAGCGAGGTGTCGAGCAGCGGCGCCACCGTGGGCGGCACGGCGGGCATCAACGCGCTCGCCGTCAGCGAGGTCGCGGGCAAGCTGCGGTTCTCCGACAACGCCCCGGGTGCGGTCATGACCCCCGGGTCGGGGTGCACCGCCGTGAGCGCGTGGTCGGCGGACTGCGACCTGGTGGAGACCGGGACCATCCTCGTCGGGCTGCAGGGCAGCCCGGACACGTTCTTCGCCGCGTCGCTGGACGAGACGCAGTTCCTCGTCAACGGCGGCGACGGCGACGACCAGTTCTTCCTTGGCGGCGGCGACGACTTCCTCGCGGGCGCCGGCGGCAACGACACGGCCAACGGCGGCGAGGGCGCCGACACCTTCCAGGACACCGCCCAGATCCTCTTCGGCGTCGAGCTCGGCTCGGGCAACGACACCTTCAACGGCGAGGGCGGCAACGACATCTTCCCTGCGGGGGCGAACCACACGGTCGACGGCAACGGGATCGGCATGGACAAGTTCAACGGCGGTCCCGGCTTCGACACCGCGGACTACTCGGCGCGGACGGCGCCGCTGGCGATCACGGTCGGGGCGGGCGTCGGCTCGAGCAGCGCGAACGACGGTGCGGCGGGGGAGAAGGACGACATCATCACCGCGGAGCGCGTGCTCGGCGGGTCCGCGGCCGACGCCATCACCGCCGGCCCCGTGGGGAGCGTCCTCGTCGGCGGCCCTGGGGCAGACACGCTGACGGGCGGCAGTGCGGGCGACCAGCTCTTCGGCGGGACCGAGGCCGACGCCACCGGCAGCGGCGACGACACGCTGGACGGTGCGGGCGGCGCGGACGTCCTGCGCGGCGGCGACGGCACCGACACCGCGACCTACGCGACCCGCGCGGCCGCGGTCATCGCGTCGCTCGACGACATCGCCAACGACGGCGCGGCCGGCGAGCAGGACAACATCCGCACGGACGTCGAGAACCTCGTCGGCGGCAGCGGGCCCGACACGCTCACCGGCTCGGACGGCCGCAACGTCCTCGACGGCGGGCCCGGTGGGGACACGATCCTCGCGCGGGACGGGCAGACCGACACCGTGGTGTGCGGTTCCGGGACGGACTCGGTCGTCGCCGACGCGGCGGACGTCGTGGCCGCGGACTGCGAGAGCGTCGACCAGCCGGCGGCGCCGGGCCCGGTCACGATCGTGCTGCCCGGCGAGGTCGTCACGGTGCCCGGCAGCGGGCAGCCGACCGGCGCGCTGCGGGTGACGCTCGGCGGCGGCACGCTGAAGGCGGACAGGCGCGGCCGGATCAAGATCGCCGTGCGCTGCCCCGCCCAGACCGCCGCGTGCACCGGCACGCTCGCGCTGCGCAGCGGCAAGCGGACGATCGCGACGAAGCCCTTCAAGGTCGCGCCCGGCAAGACCGCCACCGTGACCTTCACGCTGTCGAAGGCCCTGCGCGCGAAGCTGCGCCGGGCCAAGAAGCTCAAGCTCGGCCTGACCGCGACCAGCACCGGGCCGATCGTCAGCGGTGCGCTGACCGTGAAGCGCTAGATCGAGACGACGTCGACGAGCACCTTGAGGCTCGTCGTGCGCCCGCGCGTGTAGATCACGCCCGACAGCGGGGCGACGTCCCCGTAGTCGCGGCCGTAGGCGGTGACCACGTGGCGGTCCCCGACGACCTGGTCGTTCGTCGGGTCGAGGTCGAGCCAGCCCGCGCCCGGGAACAGGACGCTGAACCACGCGTGGGAGACGTCGGCTCCCGTGAGCTTCGGGCGGCCGGGGGGCGGGTCGGTCTCCAGGTACCCGCTGACGTAGCGCGCGGGCAGGCCCATCGAGCGCAGGCACGCGATGCCGACGTGGGCGAAGTCCTGGCAGACGCCCTGGCGCGTGGCGAGCACCTCGTCCAGTGGGGTGTCGATCTTCGTCTCGCCGGGCGCGAACGTGAAGTCCGCGTGGATGCGCGACGACAGCTCGGTGACCGCCTCGACGAGCTGGCGGCCGGGCGTGAACGACGGCGCGGCGTACGCGGCGAAGTCCGGCGACGCCGGCACGAGCGGGGAGTCGAGGACGAACTGCACGGCGTCGGGATCGCGGCTGCTGCGGACCTCCTCCCAGGACTGCTGGCCGAACAGCGAGAGCGACGCAGCGCCCCGGCCGCCGTCGACCTCGACGACGCTCGTGGCGGTCACCGTCAGCGCACGGTGCGGGTCGGCGACCGAGACGAACGCGACGCGATTGCCGAAGAAGTCGATGTGCTCGCGGTGGTCGTCGGGCGCGGGGTCGACCACGATCGATGACGAGACGCAGCGCTGCCCGGGAGCCTCCCGCGGGAGCAGGTGCAGCAGGCTGAAGCTCGGCGAGACCGGCGAGGAGTAGCGGTACTCGGTGCGGTGGGTCACGCGATACGTCGCGGTCACAGGCCCGGCTCCAGGGGACCGGCCCAGCCGAGCGACTGCTGCGGCAGACGGTGGACGAAGTGCGCGCGCTCAAGCTCGTCGGCAGCGCTGAGCAGCCGGTCGAGGAGGCCGGAGAGGAGCGCGTCGAGCGCCGGCCGCCGGCCGTTCTCGTCCTCGGAGGCCATGGCGGACGGGTCGGTGAGCGCCAGGGTGGTGCTCGCCTCGAGCACCTGGCGCTGGTCGGCTCGCAGTCTGGTCCCGTCCGTGACGGGGAGCGCCGCGAGGTCGTCGGTGAGGCGCGCCAGCTGGTAGGCGAGAGAGCGCGGATTGTGCTCGTCGAGGAGCAGCAGCTCCAGCGCGGTCTCGAGCTGTGCGCGCGAGCGGTACCGGCGGCGGTAGGTGATGATGCTCTCCGACGCCGTGAGCGTCGATTCGAGCACGAGGCTGTCGGTGGCCACACCGCGCGACTCCGTGAGCGTCGAACGCACCAGCCACAGCAGCTGGATCGCGCGCTCCAGCCGGCGGCCACCGTCGAGGAAGCGCCAGCCGAGGTCGCGGACCATGCTCTCCTCGCCCAGGCCGCCGAGCGCGAGCAGACCCTGCATGAGCCGCTGGAGCGTCGCCTGCACGGCGGGCGCGGGCACGTCGTCACGGCGCCGCAGGCGCAGGATCTGCTGGTCGAGCGATCCGACGACGAGCCAGGTGTCGCCGGAGAGCTGGTCGCGGACTGCGTAGGCGCACTGCAGCAGCGAGCGGACCGCGTGGGCGACGGTGCCCGGACGCCGCTCGTCGACGAGCAGCGACAGCAGCTCCCCGCTGGCGTCCGCGGGACCGATCGCGCTCGGCCCGCCCGCGCCCGTGGAGGTCGCCTGGCTCAGTGCCGCGAGCAGCGCGCCCAGCGCCTGCTCGCCCGCCGGATCGTCGCCGCCCTGGAACTCGTTGCGGCGGTCGTTGACGGCCCGGAGCAGGCGCACGGTCGCCTCGGCGCGCTCGGCGTAGCGGCCGAGCCACCAGAGGTTCTCCGCCGCGCGCGCGGAGAGCGACGCCATCGGGTCCACGCCCTCGACAGCGGGGCCACCTTCGAGCCAGAAGCCGGTCTGACGTTCGGGCTCGGAGGCGAGCACCCACGTGTCCTTGCTCACCGCGCCGGTCTGGTTGGAGATCCGCGAGCGCCCGTCGTCGCCCTCGGCCGCCACGCGGGTCAGCCCGCCGGGCATCACCGTGTACGAGTCGCGCCGCGCGACGGCGAAGGTCCGCAGGACCGAGCGGCGCGCCTGCAGGCCGTGGTCGCCGAGGGTCGGCGTCGTGGCCAGCGCGAGCGGCTCCTGGCCGACCCACATCGCCGGCTGCTGCCCGATCCGGGCGCGCAGCTCGTCGCGCTCGGCCGCACTCAGCTCCCAGCCGAGGATCGCCGCACTCCCCGCGCCACGCGAGACGGGGCGGAGCACGATCTCGTCGAGCCGCTCGAGGACCCGCCGGCGCTCGGCCTCGTCCCCGCACCACCAGGTCGGGACGCTCGCCATCCGCGGGGTGCGGCCGAGCAAGTGCTCGCCGATCCGCGGCAGGAAGGGCAGCAGCGCCGGGTTCTCCAGGACCGACGAGCCGAGCGTGTTGACCACCGAGACCGTGCCGCGGCGCGTCGCCTCGACCAGGCCCGCCACCCCGAGCTGCGAGTCGGGGCGCAGCTCCAGCGGGTCGCAGTAGGCGCCGTCGACACGGCGCAGGATCACGTGGACCGGCTCCAGCGCGCCGAGCGAGCCCATCCACACGCCATCGCCGCGCACGACGAGGTCCGAGCCCTCGACGAGCGGGAAGCCGAGCGTGGACGACAGCACTGCGTGTTCGAACGCCGTCTCGTTCCACGGGCCCGGCGTGAGCACCACGATGCGCGGATCGTCGACCCCGGGTGGGGCCGCCGCCTGCAGCGCGCTGCGCAGGGCGCGGAAGAACGGCGCGAGCCGGTGGACGTTCGCGTCGCGGTACAGGCTCGGGAGGACCCGCGAGATGACGGTGCGGTTCTCCAGGGCGTAGCCGAAGCCCGACGGGGTCTGCGTGCGGTCGCCGAGGACGCACCAGCGGCCGTCGGCGTCGCGCCCCAGGTCGGCCGCATACCCGAAGAGCTGCGCCGGTCCGGGCAACCGCACGCCGTCACACGCGCGCAGGAACCCCGCGTGGCCGAAGACGATCTCCGGGGGCAGCAGGCCGCGCCGCAGCAGGTCGCGGTCGCCGTAGAGGTCGTCGAGGACGAGGTTCAGCAGCTCCGCCCGCTCGATGACCGCCGACTCGATCGCCTGCCACTCCCGGCTGGAGATGACCGTCGGCAGCGGGTCGACCTTCCATGACCGGCTGCCCTCGCCGTAGGCGTTGTAGACGACTCCGTCCTGGTCGAGCAGGCGCGCGCCCTCGTCGCGGCGGCGCATCAGCTCTTCGGTCCCCAGCTCGGAGAACGCTTCGGCCAGGTGGGACCAGTGCTCGCGCGGCGCGCCGGTCCCGGCGTCGAGCATCTCGTCGAAGCGCCCGGCCTCGGGCGCGTACGACGAGGGGGGCGTGATGACCGGGCTGTCCACGGGCGGCAGGGGGCTCAGCGCTGCGCGGGGCGGCGCAGGTCGAGCGTGCGAGGGTATTCACCGGGGGGGATGTCCGGCGGCAGGGTCACCGGTCCCGGCGTGTGTCCCGCGGCCTCGAAGCGGTTCGAACGGCGCGATTGCGCCTCGCTCGCGTTGACCGGGAAGGTGTCGTACGAGCGCCCGCCGGGGTGGACCACGTGGTAGGTGCAGCCGCCGAGCGAGCGTCCGGTCCAGCGGTCGATCAGGTCGAACACGAGCGGGCTGTGGATGCCGATCGTCGGGTGCAGCGCCGACCACGGCTGCCACGCGCGGTAACGGACTGCGGCCACGAACTCGCCCGCGGCGCCCGTGGGCTGGAGGGGGACGCGCTCGCCGTTGCACGTGACCACGTGGCGCTCGCCGATCATCCCGTCGACGCGCACCTGCACCCGCTCGAGTGACGAGTCGACGTATCGCGCCGTCGAGCCCGACGCCGACTCCTCGCCCAGGACGTTCCACGGCTCGATCGCCATGCGCAGCTCGAGGGTCACGTCGTCGACCTGCGTGGTGCCGAGGTGCGGGAAGCGGAACTCGAGGAACGGGTCGAGCCAGGCCGGGTCGAAGTCGGCGTCGCCGTGGTTGCACTCGGTGACGACCGCGCGAATGTCCTGCGCGACGAACCAGGGGAGCAGGAAGCGGTCGTGCAGCTCCGTGCCCCAGCGGACGAGCGGCGCGGCGTACGGCTCGCTCCAGAACCGCGCGACGAGCGCGCGCACCAGGAGCGCCTGCACCAGGGCCATCTGCGGGTGCGGCGGCATCTCGAAGCCACGCAGCTCGACGACGCCGAGGCGCCCGCGCTCGGAGTCCGGGGAGTAGAGCTTGTCGATGCAGAACTCGGCGCGGTGCGTGTTGCCGGTGAGGTCGGTGAGGAGGTTGCGCAGGAGCCGGTCGACCTGCCAGGCGGGCACGGGCCGGCCCTTGCGCTCCGCCGCGAGTCGCTCCATCTCGCTGAACGCGATCTCGAGCTCGTAGAGGTTCTCGTGGCGGGCTTCGTCGACCCGCGGCGACTGGCTCGTCGGCCCGATGAACCGCCCGCTGAACAGGTACGACAGCGACGGATGGTGCTGCCAGAACGTGACGAGGCTGCGCAGCAGGTCGGGCCGGCGCAGGAACGGGCTGTCCTTCGGCGTCGTGCCGCCGAGGGTGATGTGCGCGCCGCCCCCGGTTCCCGTGTGCATGCCGTCGAGTGCGAACTTCTCGCTGGTGAGGCCGGTGCGGCGCGCCTCCTCGTCGAGGGTCTCGGTCTTCGCGACGAGCTCCTCCCACGAGGTGCTCGGGTGGATGTTGATCTCGATCACGCCCGGGTCGGGGGTGACGCTGAAGCTGTTCGCGCGCTCACCGCCACCGGACGGGGCGTAGCCCTCGATGACCACGGGCGTTGCGGCGGCCGCGGCGGCGTCCTCGATGATCGCGAGCAGCTCCGCGGCGTGCGCGAAGTCGTCGAGCGGCGGCAGGAAGACGTGGAGGCGGCCGTCGCGGACCTCGATGCAGAGCGACGTGATCGGCGGCGGCTCGACCTCCTCGACGGGCGCGGCCTTCGGCTCGCGCTCCATGGCGCCGACGGTGGCGAACTCCGAGGGCTCGGGATCGGGCACCGGCGGGGTCCAGGTGAGCGCGTCGAGCGGGAGGCGCAGGCCCATCGGGGAGTCGCCGGGGATCAGGAAGAGGTTGCCGCGGCGCACGGTCCACGTGCCGGTCTGCCAGGCCTCGTCGCCGACGCCGCGGTGCAGCGGGAGCGCCCAGCCGATGGGCTCGCCGCGGTCCTCGTCGAGCTGGGCGATGAGCGCAGCGCGGGCGTCGGCGTCGCGGGGCTCGTCGGGCTCGGGGCCATCGAGCTCGGGCGGATCGCCGCCGGGCAGCCGTGCCTCGCGCAGGAGCGCGTCGACCGGATCCTCGTACGCGGCGACCGCGGCGCTTCGCTCCAGGCCCAGCCGCGCCGTGACCGCCTGCATCAGCCGGTCCGCGTCCGCCGCGGTGTGGTCTTCAGGCTCGTCGGTCGGGTGCGCCAGCAGCGCCCGATCGCGCCACAGCGGCTCCCCGTCGGTCCGCCAGCGCACGCCGATCTCCCAGCGGGGCAGCGGCTCGCCGGGGTACCACTTGCCCTGTCCGTGCTGGATCACGGCGCCGGGCGCGAACCGGTCGGCCAGCCGCAGCGCGAGCTGCACGGCGAGCGCGTGCTTCGTCGGCCCGTCCGCGGCGGTGTTCCACTCGTCGGCCTCCATGTCGTCTGCAGCGACGAACGTCGGCTCCCCGCCCATGGTCAGGCGGACGTCGCCCTCCTCGAGCGCGGTGTCGACCGCGTGGCCGAGCGCGTCGATGGCCGCCCACTGAGCGGTGGTGTACGGAAGCGTCACCCGCGGGCGTTCCTCGACCCGGGTGACCGTGTTGGAGAACTCGAACGTCGTCTCGGCCGGCTCGACCGCGCCGGAGATCGGCGCCGACGCCGCGGGGGTCGGCGTGCACGACAGGGGGATGTGGC
>JAEMSV010000254.1 GCA_016462625.1 Solirubrobacteraceae bacterium
ACAGCAACATCGTCGCCAGCAACGTCTTCCTCTACCACCTGCAGCGCCACTCCGATCACCACGCCCACCCGCTGCGCCGCTACCAGGCGCTCCGCCACCACGATGAGGCGCCGGAGCTGCCGGCCGGCTACGCCACGATGATCGTCGCGGCGTACATCCCGCCGGTGTGGAAACGCGTGATGGACCGTCGCGTCGTCGCCCACTACGGTGGCGATGTGTCCCGGGCGAACATCCATCCCCGCTCGCGCACACGGGTGATGAAGAAGTGGACCCCCGCCACATGAGCGTCTACCTCTGCCCCGAGTGCGGCTTCGTCTACGACGAGGAGCAGGGCGTCCCGCGCGAGGGCTTCCCGCCGGGCACGCCGTTCAGCGAGGTGCCCGACGACTGGACCTGCCCCGACTGCGGCGTGCGGGACAAGCTGGACTTTGAGAAGGCTGCCGAGTGACGACCACCCGCGTTCCCTACGCCGAGGCTGCGCGCACGCTCCTGCGTGACTCGCTCCTCGACGCCGCGCGCGACCTGCTCGCCGACCGCAGCTGGAGCCAGGTGACGATGGCCGGCGTCGCGAAGGGCGCGGGGGTCAGCCGGCAGACGCTCTACAACGAGTTCGGCTCACGCCAGGAATTCGCCCAGGCGTTTGTCCTGCGCGAGACCGACCGGTTCCTCTCCGCCGTCGAGACCGCGGTCGAGGCGAACCTCGACGACCCGACCCGCGCGGTGTCCGCCGCGCTGGGCGTGTTCCTGTCGGCGGCCGCCGACAACCCGCTCGTCCGCGCGGTGCTCGCCGACGATGGCGACGAGCTGCTGCCGCTCGTCACGACCCACGGCGGCCCCGTCATCGCGTTCGCGACCGCGCGCCTCGCGGCGACCTTCCACGCCGGCTGGCCACACGTCGCCGTGGCCAAGGCGGAACTGCTCGCGGAGTGCGTGGTGCGCCTGGCGATCAGCTTCGCCGTCCTCCCGCAGGGCCCCGCGGGCATCACCCCGGACTCGGTCGCCGAGCTGCTCGGTCCGTTCATCCGCGACGCGGTCGCGGAGGGTGACTCCGGTGCGGCGGCCGCGTGAGCCGCCGCTACCGGGTGCTCATCCGACGACGACCCGCGCGCCGAGACGCGTGACGACGATCTGACCGCGACGGGGGGACGCGGACTTCGTCAGTGGCGCACTTCTGCGCTCAGCCTCATGCGCGTGGGCCGTTGCCTGACATGCCGGGCAGGGCACGTGCGTATCGCCGGCAGGGATGAGTCTGCCGTCGAAACAGCAGGCGCACATCGGATCGGGGGGGAGATCCTGATCGACGTGATGGACTCGCACGATCGCGAGACTACGCCTGTTTTCCGCAACGTGCGGCAGTTCTCGGCACGGCGCCCGCGCCGCCGCGCCAATACGATCGACCGGTCTCGATCGACAGGGGGAAGTCATGCTGGATCTCACGCGGCGGCGAGCTGGGGAGCTCGCCGTCCTGACACTGGTCGCCGGCGCCATCGCGGCGCCCGCCGTCAACGGAGCCTCGAACCGCACGGTCGACTCGACCGCCAAGGTCAAGGGCCTCCCAAGCTTCACCGGGACGGTGTCCGGCAAGCCGTACGGCTCGGGCAAGGTCCGCGGCGAGCTCAACCTGCCGCGCCTCACCGCCACGCTGACCTACAGCGGCGGGAAGGTCCGAATCTCGGGGAAGATCACGAACGCCTCCGACCTGCGCGGCACGTGGAAGACGACCGGCGGCACCGGCAGGTACCGCTCGGTCAGCGGCAGTGGGACCTTCACCGGCTCGTTGAAGGGCACGTCCGCGACGTTGCGCTTCCGCGGCCGGGTCAAGGGCTGAGGCTCACGCGACGCTGCGGAGCGCCGCCGGTGCCTCGGCGTCGCCCGCGCCGTACTCCAGCGCGACGGCGAGGAACGCCTTGCCCGCCGGGCTCTGCCGGCGGGCGGCGCGCCACACGAGCGCGACCGGCCACGTGATCGGCGGGCCGAACGGGCGCAGCTCGATCGGCGGGCCGGGCCGCTCGGCGATCGACCGCGGCATGACCGCCACCCCGAGCCCGCGGCTGACGAGGTCGCGGACCGCCGCCATCTCGGTGCAGATGAAGGCGTTGCGCGGCGTCAGCCCGCGGGTGTCCAGCGCGCGCTCCAGGCGGCGCCGCAGCGCCGAGTTCTCCCGGTACGCGACGAGGTCCTGGTCGGCCAGCTGCTCGTAGCTGATGTGCTCGTCGTCGGCCAGCGGATGCTCCGGTGGGAGCGCAACGACGAACTCCTCCTCGAAGAGCTTCGTCGCGGCGTACTCGTCGCCGAGGGCGTCCGGATCGACGGCGGTGAACGCGCAGTCGAGCTCGTCGGCGCGCAGCCGGGCGAGCAGATCGTCTTGCGTGTCCTCGACCATGTTGATCGCGACGTCGGGGTGCCGCGCGCGGAACTCCGCGAGCAGGCCGGCGAGGTCGTACGGGCCCGTCGGGTACATGCCCCCAATGCGCAGCTCGCCGCGCAGCAGCCCGGTCAGCTCCTCCAGCTCGGACTGCATCCCGTTGACCTCACGCAGCACGCGGTGCGCGTAGCCGAGGATGACCTCGCCCTCGCTCGTCAGCTCGACACTCCGGCTCGAGCGGCGGAACACCTCCACGCCGAGCTCCTGCTCAAGACGGCGGATCTGCTGGCTGATCGCCGACTGCGCGAGGTGCAGCTCCTCGGCGGCCTTCGTGAACGAGCGATGGCGGGCGACAGCGTCGATGGTGCGGAGATGTCGGAGCTCCATGCCAGCAGTCCACCATGCCGCTGCGCGCTCGGCAACAGGAAGTGGCGCTGGCAGCGATCAGCCTGCGTGATGGATCGCCGGTGCTGCCTCACGCTCGGCGATCGATGCGCGCAGCGGCGCCAGCCACGCGGCGGGTGCGACGCCCGGCGCGACGCCGTCGCCCTCGTAGATCGGGAACAGGCGGAGCATCGCCTCGCCGCACGGCCGGTCGACGATCGCCGGGCGGATGTCGCGCGGGATGCTCCACACCCCGACGGAGGACAGAAGCTGGAAGTCCGCGGCGTTGGGTGCGTCGGGATCGCCGATGACGCCGCGTGCGATGAGCGCGTCGATGCGATCCAGCAGCGCGGGTAGGACGGCGAGGTCGGTGCGCACGCGGTCCGGTGTCGCCCGGTTCGCGGTCGCCGCCATGCGGGCGGCGGGGCGCCGGAACGTCTTCTTGACGACGAGCATCCGCGGGTCCTGCTCGCGCGCGACCCAGGCGCTCATCGCCTCGGGCGAGTGGAGGAAGTGAAACCAGACGAGGCGGCGCCCGATGTCCTGCACCGCCCCCTCGCCCCACGCGTCGGCCTCCTCGACGGCGCGCCGGAGCTCAGGGTCGGCGGGGAACAGGGGCCGGG
>JAEMSV010000028.1 GCA_016462625.1 Solirubrobacteraceae bacterium
CGACTCGGTGATCTCGGCCTACGAGCCGTTCTGCCGGGCCTTCGAGTGCTGGACCATCGAGCAGCTCGAGGAGTTCGTCAAGGCGCTCACGCAGCCCGTCAACGGGCCGCGCTGACGACGCTCCTGCGTTACCGCTTGACGCTGACCTCAGTCACGTCGACGCCCTCGACGAACGCCACGTCGAGGTGACTGAGGTCCTCGACCTGATGCTCGATCACGACGCCGGCCTCGCGGTCGCGCTGGCGCTGCTCCTTGCGCAGGATGCTCGCCTGGCGCTTCTCGCGCACCTTCGCCTCGCGGTTCATCTTCGCGAACGTCGTCTTCTTCTTGCCAGCCAAGGTTGCCTCCGATCGCGCAAGCGAACCGCGGGCTGGAAAGCCGCGACGGCGATGCATGAGCGTGGTTCTTTCGGTCGGCGGACGCACGACCTCGCCCAAGGAGGCTAGCCGCGTCTCCATCAAGCGCGCCGTGTGACTAGATGATCGGCTTGAGCACCAGGCTGGCGACCTTGGTGTAGGCGGTGGCCCTGGCGCCGCAGTAGCCGCGTTGGCGGATGCTGCGCAGCCTGCGGCCAGAGGTGGTCGTCGCGTCGATCCCGATCCGGTAGGTGACCCGGGTGCCGGTGGCGAGCCTGATGGTCGTGGAGCGCTTCGTGCCGGCGACGGTGCGCACGAGCTTGCCGTTGACGCGGATCGTGACGCGCCTGAGCGTGTCGCTCCGGCGCGTGACCCACCGGAGGTGGAGCGTCCGGGTGGCCGGGCATGCCGAGACGGTGCTCGGGGGCTGCATGACCGTCGGCGACGGCGGTGCGATCGGGCTGGCCGCGGTGGTGACCAGGAGCGCGCCGCTGGCGATCCCCGCGCCGGTCGCGTTGACCCCGCGGACCCTGACGGAGTAGGTCCGGCCGGGCGTGAGACCCTCGATGATCGCGGTCCGCGTGTCGTTGCCGGTGGCGGATGTGGCGACGGTCTGCCAGGTCCCGCCGTCGTCGAGGCTGACCTGGTAGCCGGTGCTGGGCCCGCCGGCGCTGGGGTCGGCCGGCGGCGTGAACGCCACCACCAAGGATGTCGACTGCGGTGCGGCGGCCAGCGTCGGCGGCGGCGAGGCGCTCGCGACCATCGTCACCGTCACGTTGCCGGTGGCTGTGGTGCCGTTGCTGTTGGTCACCAGGACCCCGAACGTGAACGTTCCGCTGGTCGTCGGCGTTCCGGTGACGGACCCGTCAGCCTGCAGCGTGACGCCGCTGGGAAAGGTCCCCGCGCCTGTGAGAGTGAACGTCAGCGGGGCGTTGGCGCCAGAGGCCGTGACCGACCGGGAATAGGGCGTGCCGACGGTCCCGTCCGACAGCGCGGAGGTCGTCAGCACGGGAGGCGTGGCGAACGTCGCCGTGACGGTCTGCGCCGCCGTCATGGGAACCTGGCACGTGAGACTGGTGGAGGCACAGGTGGCGCCGCTGATGCCGCTCCAGGAGCCGAAGACCGACGGGCTCGTCGGCGCCGCGGTCACGGTCACCTGTGCGTTCTCGGGGTACTGACCCGAGCAGTCGATGCCGCAGTCGATCTGTCCCTCGCCGGGCGGTCCGGCGACCACGCCGGCCGACCCGTCGGGTGTGACCTTGTTGATCGTGAGCGCGTGGCGTGGTGCGGCGTAGGCGCCGATGTCGCATCCGCTGCCGGGGGTGGCCGCGCCCTGTTGGGCGCGGGTGATGCCGTTCTGGCCCGTCGCCGAGCACTTCGGGCCCACCCCGGGAGCCGCGGTGTTGCCCGCGCCGAGCAGCGGGCTGCCGAGCTGGGGGATCATCGTCTCGGTATTGCCGCCGTTGGCGCCAAGCGCTCCGAGCAGCGGGCTGGTGCCCAGCGCGACGTTGTGGGTCGTGTTGTCCACGACGTACGCACAGCCGCCGCTCGCCCCGACCAGGTTGTAACTGGCGAAGTCGACCGTGGGGGTCCCGAAGGCGGTCCGGCAATCCAGCGCGCCGGACGGGTTGCCGTTCCCGGCGATCACGGTGTTGTCGGCCGTGAAGTTCGTGGCGCCGACGAACGAGATGCCGCCGGAGGAGAACGTGTTGCCGACCTGGGTGTTCTGGTTGCCGGAGATCGTGACGTTGTTCATCGCGACCCGGGTTGCGCCCATGTTGACCCCGGCGGTGCCCGTCCGAGCCGCCGGCGACGCCGCACCGGCCGTGGCGATGTTGCCAGCGATCGTCGAGTTGGAGATCGTGGTTGCGCTGGCCGAGCTGCCGTTGAGCTCCATGCCCCCACCGCTGCTCATGACCTGGTTGGCGGAGACCGTCGTGTTGGACATCGTCAGCACGGCGCTGCTGCCGGCGGAATACACACCGCCGGCGTAGGAGACCAAAGAGCCCCCGGAGTTGCCGATCGCCTGGTTGCTGGTGATCGACGAGTTCGTGAGCGTGAAGGCGGTGCCGTTGTGGTAGATGCCGCCACCTCCCGGCCCCAGGGTGCTGCCGGTATTCGGGCTGTTGGCCAGGTTCCCCGCGACCGTGGAGTCGACGATCGTGAGCGCGCCTCCGAACGCCGTCGAGACACCACCGCCGTTGCTGGCGTTCGTGTTGTCGGTGCTGCGTGCCTCGTTGCCGCTGATCGTCGAGCCGGCGATCGAGACCGAAGCGGCCCCGCCCCCGGCGCCGACGCCGCCACCGAAACCCCGACCGGTGGTTCCGGACCCGTCGCCGGTGTTGGCACCGGAGATGTTGTCTTCGATCGTCGAGTAGGTGATCGTGACGGTGCCCGTCGCGCCGCCGCTGTTGGCGACGCCGACGCCACCTCCAAACGATGCCGCGGTCGTGCCGCTGGCCACCCGGTTCCCAATGACGCGCGTGGACTCGAGCGTGAGGCCCGTGTTCGCGACTACGAGCACGCCGCCGCCAGAGCCGTTGGCGCCTGCCACCTTGTCGCCGCCCCGGATCGTGAGGTCCTTCAACGTCACGGCCGTCGCACCGGTCGCGAGCGTGAACACGCGCTGATTGACGAGCCCGTAGTTCGTCGCGCTCCCGACGGTCAGCTGCGACATGCCGGGCCCCGCGATGGTCACGGGGGCGGAGAACGCCGGCAGTTCGGTGGCGTCGCCGGTACTGAGATCGATCACGCCCCCGACCGAGAAGTCGATCGTGTCTATTCCCGAACCTGCGCCGCAGCCGCCGACGGCCGCGTCGGTATTTGCCGCCGTGATCGCATTGGGCAGCGTGCAGGCACCGCCCAGCGACACGTTTGCTGTTGAGTCGACCGTGATCACCGCGCCAAGGGCGACCTCGGCGCTGATCATGCCGAATGCCGCGATCGCGGCAACAGCGGCGATCATGCCTTGCAGCCTCATGGCTACTCCTCGTGGAGGACGCGCGTCTCGCGCCGGTATCGTCGCCCCCAAGCGCCTACGTGGCAGACGCGACCGTGGGGTGCGCTCGCAGTGCACCCTGCTACGCCGCTCAGATCGTGAGCAGCATCTCGCCGAGGCGCCGAACTGCGCGCCTTCGAGGGTGCACTGAGGTCAGCCTACTCCTGTGCTCGTCGGCGAGCGCCGGGGCGGCCCGCGCTGACGCGCCGGTAGCGCTCGTAGACCACCCGGTCGTCGAACGCCCGGGTCTCAATCAGGTCCAGGGCGACGTCCTCGGTGACCGGCGGCAGGTACGGCGTGCCGCCACCGACGACGACGGGGTACCGGAAGATGCGCAGCTCGTCGACGACGCCGAGCTCGATCGCCCCGGCGGCCAGGCCGGCGCCGCCGATCTCGACGTCCCTGTCGGTCGCTTCGAGCACTGCGGTGATCTCCTCGGCCAGGGACCGCTCGGCGAGCCTGGCGTTGCCCTCGACGTGGGTGAGCGTCCGGCTGAAGACCACCTTCGGGAGCGCGCACCAGACGTCGGCGAACGCCGTCCGGAGCTCGTCGGAGCGGATCGACGGATCCGTCTCCCACACCAGCATCGCCTCGTACAGCCTGCGGCCGAGGAGATACCCGCCGAGCTCGCGGACGCGCTCGAGGTGGAAGGCGAACAGCTCGTCACTGGGAGGTGTCCAGCCGAACGAGCCTTCGCGATCGGCGATGAAGCCATCCACCGAAACGCCCATCGCATAGAGCAGCGACCCTCTCCCCACCTCCAGATTAAGCCACACAGGGGGGCTTGAAACAAGCCCCCAGGGGTGCCCATACTCGCCGGCCATGGAACACGAAGTGGTGGTCACAGGCGGCGGTCCGACGGGGATGATGCTGGCCGGGGAGCTCGCGCTGGCGGGCATCGATGTGGGGATTCTCGAGCGGCGCGAGACCCGGCAGCTCGACGGCTCGCGGGCCGGCGGACTGCACGCGCGGACGATCGAGGTCCTCGACCAGCGCGGCATCGGCGAGCGCTTCGTCTCGCAGGGGACCACCGTGCAGGTCACGGGGTTCGCGGGCGTGACGCTGGACATCAGCGACTTCCCCACCCGGCGCCCGTACGGGCTCGGACTGTGGCAGACCCACATCGAGCGCATCCTCGCCGAGTGGATCGACGAGCTGCCGGTGACCGTCCACCCGGGGCGGGAGGCGACCGGCCTGGTGCAGGACGACGACGGTGTCGACATCGAGCTCGCGAGCGGCGAGCGGGTGCGCGCGCAGTACGTCGTCGGCTGTGACGGCGGGCGCAGCGTGATCCGCCGGGCCGCCGGCATCGCGTTCGAGGGCGCCGACCCGACGGTCAGCAGCCTCATCGCCGAGGTCGAGATGGCCGAGGAGCCGGAATTCGGCATGCGCCGCGACGCGCGCGGGCTGCACGGCATGGGCCGACTGGACGACGGACCGGTGCGAGTGGTCGTGCGCGAGCAGCGCCTCGACCGCACCGCGGAGCCGACGCTCGAGGAGCTCAGCGCGGCGCTGAACGAGGTCTACGGCACCGACTACGGGGTCCACGGCCCCCGGTGGATCTCCCGGTTCACGGACGCGGCGCGGCAGGCCGCCGCCTACCGCGACCGGCGGGTGCTGCTCGCAGGGGACGCGGCGCACGTGCACTCCCCGGTCGGCGGGCAGGGGCTGAACACCGGCGTGCAGGACGCGGTGAACCTCGGCTGGAAGCTCGCCCAGGTCGTGCGCGGGACTGCTTCGGAGCAGCTGCTCGACAGCTACCACGCCGAACGGCACCCGGTGGCGGCGCGCGTCCTGGAGATGACCCTGGCCCAGACCGCGCTCATGCCCGCCGACGACCGGACCGACGCCCTGCGTGGGGTCGTGGGCGGCCTGATGGAGCTCGACGAGCCGCGCCGGCGGATCGCGGGGGAGCTCTCCGGGCTCGACATCCGCTACGACCTCGGAGAAGGGCACCCGCTGCTCGGGCGGCGCATCCCCGATCTCGACCTCATCACCGCCGACGGCCCGACGCGGGTCTACCCCCTGCTGCACGATGCGCGGCCGGTGCTGCTGCACCTCGGTGGGCAGGGCGCCATCGACATCGCGCCCTGGGCCGACCGGGTCCGGCTCGTCGACGCCGAGTGCGACGGGCCGTGGGAGCTCCCGGTCGTCGGTCCCGTTCCGGCCCCCGCGGCCGTCGTGATCCGGCCCGACGGGTACGTGGCCTGGGCGGGCGACGACGCCGGGGCGGTTGCCCTCCCCGACGCGCTGACGACCTGGTTCGGCCCGCCGGCCGGCGCGTAGCTACGCGCGTCCGGGCGCGCCGCGAAGGATCTCGTCGAGCGGCGCGGGCTTGCCCACGTGGTAGCCCTGCGCCATGTCGACGCCCTCGCGGCGGAGGAGCTCGAGCGTCTCGGCGTCCTCGACGAACTCGGCGATCGTGCGCTTGCCCAGACCCTTGGCGATGCGGACGAGCCCGGCGATGATCACCTGGTCGGTCGGGGTCGACGCGCAGTTGCGGACGAACTCGCCGTCGATCTTCAGGAAGTCGCAGGGCAGGTGCTTCAGGTAGTAGAAGGACCCGAACCCCGCGCCGAAGTCGTCGAGCGCGAAGCGACAGCCGAGCTCGCCGAGCCGCTCCGCGAACGCGCGCGCATCCGGGACGTTGGCGACCGCCGCCGTTTCCGTGATCTCGAAGATCACGCGCTTCGGGTCCACCTCGGTCTCCCGGAGCTGGCGCTCGATGATCTCGAGCATCCGCGGCGACCCGATCGACACGCCCGAGAGGTTGACCTCGAAGATGAGGTCGCGATCCGTGTGCTCGGCCAGCGCGCGCATCGCGCGGCAGACGACCCACTCGTCGATCTCTCCGATGAGGCCGAACCGCTCGGCGATGTCGAGGAACGCCGCGGGCGGGATCAGCTCCCCGTCGTCGCCGACCATCCGCAGCAGCAGCTCGTGATGGACGATCCGATCGTCCTCCAGGGACATGATCGGCTGGGCCACGAGGACGAGCCGGTCCTGATCCAGCGCCGTCCGGATCCGCTCCAGCCACGTCAGCCGCGCCTTGGTCCGGCTGTGCGAGGTCGCGCTCCCGGCCCGGAACAGCGCGAAGCTGTTGCGCCCCGCCTCCTTGGCGTCGTACATCGCGAGGTCGGCGTCGATGAGCGCCTGCTCGCCGGTCTCCTGCACCGGATCGAGCAACGTGACGCCGACGCTGGCCGTCACGCTGTGGGGCCGCTGCCCGGCCAGCACGCTCCCCTGCGCCCGGATCTCCTCGACGAGCTTCTCGGCCACGTCGACGGCCTCTTCTTCCTCAGCGCGCGGGAGCAGCACCGCGAACTCGTCGCCGCCGAGGCGGGCGATGATGTCGCTCTCGCGCAGCAGCTCGCGCAGGATCCGCGCCGCGTTCACGATCACCGCGTCGCCGGAGTTGTGGCCGAGGGTGTCGTTGATCGCCTTGAAGTGGTCGAGGTCCAAGACCAGCAGCGCGCCCTGGGCTCCGTAGCGCCGGACGTGGGCGAGCTGGTTGTCGAGCGCCCGCTCGAACGCGCGACGATTCGCCAGCCCGGTCAGCGGGTCGTGGTCGGCCATGTGCTGGAGCCGCGCCTCGAACCGGCGCCGGTCGGTGACGTCGAGGATCTGGCTGAGGAGCATCTCCGGCCGGCCGTCGGAGCCCGCCAGCACGGTGGAGTGGATCTCGAGCCAGACCGTATGACCCGCGGCGTGCACCGCGCGGGTCTCTGTGCTGACGCGCACGCGCTCGCCGGAGATCTGATCGCGCAGCGTGTCGGAAAGCGTCGAGACGTCGTCGGGATGCGCCAGGCTCGTGAAGCTCCGTCCGCGGAGGTCCTCCGGCGTGAATCCGACGAGCTCGCACAGCGCGCGGTTGACCTCGATGAACCGTCCCTGCATGTCGACGAGGGACATGCCGACGGGCGCGTCGTCGAACGCCTGCTGGAAGCGGGCCTCCGCCTCGGCGCGCCCCGCCTGGGCACGCTCCAGGCCCGAGACGTCCGTCGCGACCAGCAGCGCCTCCCGGCCGACGGCCACGGGCACCGTCTGCACCCACAGCCGCCGTTCGCCGTCGCGCAGGTCGAAGCTCTGGACGGCGCCGTCGAGCGCGGCGCGCATCGGCGGCTCCACGGAGGCCGCGGCGGCCTCGTCCATGAGTTCGCGCGGGGTCCGGCCGACGAGCTGACCCGACGTCCACCCGGACATGGGGATCAGTCCCCCCGCGGCGGTCGTGACGCGCAGGTCGCGGTCGTAGCGCAGCACGGCGATGTCCGGAAGATGCCCCAGCAGCGCCTGGTTGGCGGCCTGGTCGGCGGCCTGGGTTCTCCGGGCCTCCCGCAGCTCGCGTGAGCGCAGCTGCGCGACCTGGTGTGAGCGCCCTTCGGAGATCAGCATCTGGCGCAGCAGCAGGGCGACCAGCAGCGTCACGATCAGCCCGATGGCCACCAGCGCCACTGCGAGCGAGATCGTGTCGCGCTCTGGCGGTGAGACCTCCAGCGACCACGGCTGGCCGGCGATCGAGAGCGACGTGCGCACGGGGTCCGCCTGCAGATCGCCCGCGACCACGAGGGTGTGCCCACCCTGACTGACCCGGATCCCGCCGTCTCCGACGACTGGACGCAGCTCGAGCGCGAGCTGGCGCTCATCGAGGGTGCCGCCGACCCAGCCCTCCAGCGCCCGCAGGCGCTCGGCGGTGGTGACCGGAGAGACGCCCCTGCGGTACCTGGGGCTGTACACCACGATGCCGGCCCGCCCGCTGTCGGCGAGGGTGATGACTCCGGTGCCCGCCGCATTGCCCGAGCGCGCCGCGCGCCGGAGCGCCTCCCCGCGCGCCGGCTCGGAGTAGACGTTGGCGCCGCGCAGCGACTGCGTGGTCGAGCGCGAAGCCAGTGCGGTCAGGACCGCGTACTGCGGTGCGTCCGGAGCGGGCTCGGCCCGGCCGGTCTCGAGATCCCAGATCGGACGCCCGATCCGCTCCTCGAACGCGGGCCGCTCCGCGCTCGACACGTGCTCGACCACCGACAGCGCCGAGACCGCGCCGCTCTCCAGCGACGGATCCGCGAACGCGAAGAACTCCCGCGCGGTGACGTTCTGGCTCGCCCGGTAGAGCCCGGCGAGATCGCGCACCGTGTCCTGCAGACGCGCCGTCGCGACGCGCACGACGGCGATGCCCTGGGAGGCGGCGTTTTCGCGCCGCTCGCGCTCGCGGTCATCGTCGATGCGCTGCCCGATGATCGCGACGACCACGGTGGCGACGATCAGCCCGACGACGAGGACGATCGCACCGGTCCGGCGGCCCGCCGTCCGATCACGCGCATCGTCGTCGCGGGGTCCCTCCGCGATGGGGTTGGTGGCTCCGTCTGGCATCGGCAACGCGATCGGCTCGGCGCCTGATCGTGGCAAAACGTACTACCACGGCGTGGGGGATGGCGCGGGTCCGGCGGCTGTAGGATCCGGGCAGAACACCAGGGGGGCTGGCGGCAGGCCGGCTGAGATCGCGCCCGAGATGCGGCGCTGACCCTTCGAACCTGTGGGGTAATGCCCGCGGAGGGAGCGATGCAGTCCAAGACGACGGCACCGGCAGGCGTGCCAGCCGGAGCACCAGAGCGCCCAGGAGGCCCAGCCGTCAGGCTGCGCGGCGTCGATCACGGGTACGCGGGGCTGGACGTGCTCTCCGGAATCTCCCTCGAAGTCGGCGCAGGTGAGGTCGTCGCCCTCGTCGGCCCGAGCGGCTGCGGCAAGAGCACGCTGCTCGAGCTGGTCTGCGCCCTCCAGTCACCCGTCTCCGGGACGGTCGACACGGCGCCCGCCGCCCTCGTCCCCCAGCACGATGCGCTGCTGCCCTGGGCCGACAGCCTCGACAACGCGGCCCTTGGCCTGCGGATCGCCGGCGCGCGCCGGCGTGACGCGCGCGCGGCGGCGGAACCGCTCCTGGCCGAGCTCGGTCTCGGCGGATTCGAGCGGGCCCGTCCCCACGAGCTCTCCGGCGGCATGCGCCAGCGGGTCGCCGTCGCCCGCGCGCTGCTGACCAGCCGCAGCGTCCTGTGCCTCGACGAGCCGTTCGGCGCGCTCGACGCCATCACCCGGGCGGACATGCACCGGTGGCTGGCCGAGACCCTCCTGCGCGAGCCGCGCACGGTGCTGCTCGTCACGCACGACGTCGAGGAGGCCATCGTCCTGGCCGACCGCGTCTGCGTCCTCTCGAGCCGGCCCGGGCGCATCGTGGCCGAGTTCGCGGTCGGCGGCGACCGCCCGCGCGACCCCGCGGACCCCGAGCTCGTCGCTCTGCGCCGCGACGCCCTGGAGGCGCTGCGCGGATGCTGAGCCTCGCGATCGTGCTGGCCGGGCTCGGCGCGTGGGAGCTCTACGTGCGCCTGGGCTCCGTCGATGAGCTGCTGCTGCCCGCGCCGTCGGACATCGTGCAGTCCCTCGTCGACGACCGGGCGCTCCTGTGGTCGAACTTCACCGTCACCGCAACAGAGGTCGGGCTCGGCATCCTGCTCGCGCTGGCCGTGGGCTTCGCCCTGGCGGTGGCGCTGCACCTGTCGCGGACCGCTCGGCGCGCCGTCTACCCGCTGCTCGTGGCCTCCCAGGCCATCCCGATCGTCGTCGTCGCGCCCCTCCTCGTCATCTGGTTCGGCTACGACCTCGGCCCGAAGCTCGCGATCATCGCGCTGGTCTCGTTCTTCCCGATCGTGGTCGTCACGCTCGACGCCCTCGGCACCACCGATCGTGACCTCGTGCGCCTGCTGCGGTCGCTCGACGCGACCCGCTGGCAGCGCCTGCGCTTCGCCGAGCTCCCCGCCGCCGCCCCGGCCGCGCTGTCGGGGGCGAAGATCGCCGTGGCAGTGGCGGTGATCGGCGCGGTGTTCGCCGAGTCCGTGGGCTCTGAGGCCGGGCTCGGGCACCTCATCATGCAGTCCCTCCCCCAGTTCGAGACCGCCCGCGCGTGGGCCGCCGTCGTCGTCCTCGCCGCCTTCGCCGTCCTGCTCGTCGCCGCCCTGGCGACCGCCGAGCGGCGGCTGACCCGTATCCCCCCGTCGTCCCCGTCCCCGGAAGGTCCCTCGTGATCCGACGTCCCATCGCCGTGCTCCTCACCCTGCTCGCCGCCATCGCCCTGACCGCGTGCGGTGAGAAGGAGGAAGCGGCCACCAGCGCCGCCACGCAGCCGCGCAAGCTCGACCTCGTCCTCGACTACTTCCCCAACGCCGACCATGCGGGCATCTACGCCGCGATCGGCGAAGGCGACTTCACGCGCGCAGGCCTCGACGTCCAGCCCCGCACCCCGTCAGATCCGTCCGCGCCTCTGAAGCTCCTCGCCGCCGGCAAGGCCGATCTGGTCATCAGCTACGAGCCCGAGCTCCTGCTCGCGCGCGACAAGGGCCTGAAGCTCCAGGCCGTGGGCGCGCTCGTCCAGGTGCCGCTGACCTCCGTGATGTCGCTCGGCAAGGACGCGGTCAAGGATTCCGAGGACCTCGAGGGCAAGAAGGTCGGCACCGCCGGGATCCCGTACCAGAGCGCCTACCTGAAGACGATCCTCGAGACGGCCAACGTGCCGACGTCGTCGGTCAAGGAGATCAACGTCGGCTTCAACCTCACCCCCGCGATGCTGTCCGGCCGCGTCGACGCGACGCTCGGCGCGTTCTGGAACTACGAGGGCGTCGAGCTCGAGCGGCGTGGCCGCAAACCGACGATCCTGCGGATGGAGCAGCTCGGGGTCCCGACCTACAACGAGCTCATCGTGGTCGCGCGCGAGGAGACGGTCCGCGAGGACGGCCAGATGCTCCGCCGCTTCATGCAGGCGCTCTCCGACGGCCACATGGCGCTCAAGACCGATCCGGCGACGGGCATCGACCCGCTCCTGAAGGCCAATCCCGACCTCGACCGCGGCCTGCAGACGGCGTCGGTGAAGGCCACGCTGCCGGTGTTCTTCCCGAAGGACGAGAACCGCCCGTTCGGGTACCTCGACACCGGCGAGTGGGAGCGCTACGCCAGCTGGATGGCCGAGAACGAGCTGATCTCGTCGCCCGACGTCGGCCAGCGGGCCTTCACGAACGAGTTCCTCCCGGGCGAGGGCGCCTGAGCCCCGCTCGCACCGACCAGCGCGTGGGTCGCCGCGAGGCCGGCCCACGCGCCGTAGGGCGCGAACAGCTCGCGCACCTCGTCCTCGGTGGCGTACGCGTCGGGGTCTCCCCCGCTCCGAAGACGGCCGACGAGCTTGAGAAAGCCCAGATCGCCGGCCGGGACGCAGTCCAGCCGGCCCTGGCCGTGCAGGGCGAGCATGTCGATCGTCCACTGCCCGATCTCCGGGATCCGGCGCAGCCGCGCCCAGGCGCGCTCGTGGTCGCCGCCGTCGAGGTCGACGCGGCCCGCCGCGACCTCGGCCGCGCAGCGGCGCAGCGCGATCGCCCGCTTCTCCGCCAGGCCCAGCTGACACAGCCGCGCCGGTGACGTGCCGGCGAGCGCCGCGGCGCCCGGCAGGTCCCACAGCCCCGACGTCTCGTCGCGGCGCCCCAGCTTCCACACGATCTCGCGCTCGATGGCGGTCGCGCGGGTGAACTCGATGAGCTGCTCGCAGATCGCCCACGCGAGCGCCTCGAAGGCGACGGGCCGCTGACGGACGCGCAGCTGCGGGCGCTGGCGGACCGACAGGCCGATCAGCGGAAGGCCTCGACGAACGCGCCCAGATCGAGATCGAGGCCCAATGCGCGGCGCATCCGCTGGAGGCCCTCCTCCGCGGTGGCGCCGTCGTCGGCCCATGCGCCGAGGACCACGTCTCCGCCGGCGGGCTGGGCGGCGCGGACCACGACCGGCGCGTCACCGACGTGCAGCAGCCGCTCGAGCACGGCGCCGCGGCGCCGCGCCACGCCGTCCATGCCGCTGCCGGGCAGCCGCAGCGGCCACGCGGGGGTGACGCGCAGGCGAGCGTGGGCGGGAAAGCGCTGATCGAGCTTGGAGACCGGGACGGCAGCCGTCCGGCTCACCGGCCGAGGACGTGCACGTCGATGAGGAAGCTGTGCGACGAGACGACCTTCTTGCCCCGCCGGCGGCCCCCACGCAGCTTGATGCGGTGCCGGCGGGCCCGGTGGCCGCGCACCAGCGCGAGCATCGTCGCGCCGGCCACGAAGCTCGTGGCGGCGACGGCAGCGGCCTGAACGGCGACCGGGGTCACCGAGACCGGCTGCAGATCGCGCGGCGTTGCCAGGACGGGCTCGGCGTCGACCACCTCGGGCTCATCGTCCCGCCGCGCCGGCAGTCGGTCGGCTGTCGGTCCGGGGGTCACGGTGCGTCTGAGGCTACCGGCGCGAGCGGTCGCTCGTACACCCTGTACTTCTTCACGATCCGGCCGCCCATGGCCTCCATGCCGCGGTTCATGGCCTTGTTCGTCTCGAGGATCCAGCCCATCTCCCCCCACTTGATGGGGGTCGTCGCGGCCATGTCGAAGTGCTCGACGTACATCTTCGCCGCGATGCCCGTGTGCTGGAACTCCGGCTTGACGCCGAGGAACCCGACGCGCACGCGCGTCACAAGCTTCTTGCGTCGCAGGTAGTGGACCCAGCCAAACGGGAAGATCCGGCCGTTCATCTTCTTCAGGACCTGATTGATGTCCGGAATCGAGATCGCGGCGCCGACGACCTCGCCGCCGGGCCCCTCGGCGACCATGAACCAGTCCTTGTCGAAGACGAGCTGGAACTCGGAGGCCTGGTACTTCACGTCGGCCTCGTCCATCGGGACGAAGTCCCAGTTGGTCTTCCACGCGGCGTTGTAGACCTCGGCGAACTTCGCGATGTCGGCCTTCAGGGTGCGTCGCGACATCTTCCGCAGCGTGATCCCGTACTTCGGCTCGGCCTCGTCGGCCAGGCGCTGGAGGATCGGCCGCATCGTGTCGCGGTCGGTGATGACGAGCTCCCACATGAAGAGGTCCATCGCCTTGGTCTCGCCGAGCTCCTCGAGGATCCGGAAGTAGTACGGGGGATGCCAGGGCTGGCGGATCATCGCCTCGCGGTCAAAGCCCTCGAACAGCACGCCGGACTCGTCGTTCATCGTGAAATCCATCGGCCCGAGCATGCGCTCCCGGCCCTTCCCGGCGACCCACGCCCCGGCGGCGTCGAGCAGCGCCGTGGCGATCTCGGCGTCCTCCTCGAACTCCAGGAAGCCGAACATCCCGGTCGACGGCTCGTCGGTGTGCTGGGCGTCGAACCCGCTGTTGATCTGCGCGCTGACCCGCCCGACCACGCGCCCGTCGCGGCGGGCCAGGAAGAGCTGCGCCTCCCCGTGCTGGAAGAAGACGTTGCGCTTCGGATTGAGGAACTGCCGGCGCTCGAAGCGCAGCGGGGGAATCCAGTACGGCGAAGTAGCATGCAGGCGATACGGGAGTTCGATGAACTCCCGCAGATCCCGTCGCCCGGCGACGGGCTGCACGACCACCGACATCGAGGTCACCCTACCGTGAGCCAGACCGGCATCGACGTCTTCGCCAAGGTCCGGGGACACGAGCGTGCGGAGATCCTGCGCGCCGCCCGCGACGCCGACATGCTGCCCTACTTCCGAGTCGTCGAGTCCCCGGCCGCCCCCGTCATGGAGATGGAGGGCGCGCCGCGCATCATGCTCGGCTCGAACAACTACCTGGGGCTCACGGGCGACCCCCGCGTCATCGACGGCGCGCGGCAGGCCCTGGAGACCTACGGCACCGGACTGACGGGCTCGCGGCTGCTCAACGGCACCACCCCGCTGCACCTCGAGCTCGAGCGTGAGATCGCCGCCTGGATGGGCACCGAGGACGCGATCGTCTACACGACGGGGCACCAGAGCAACCTGGGCGCGCTCGGCACGCTGCTCGGCCCCGAGGACACCGTGGTGGTCGACAGCGCCGACCACGCCTCGATCCTCGACGGCTGCATCCTCAGCAAGGCCAAGCTCCGGCCCTTCCGCCACAACAAGCTCGACAAGCTCGAGAAGGCGCTCACCCGGGCCCAGGACGACCCCGGCGGCGTCCTGATCGTCGTCGACGGCGTCTTCAGCATGGAGGGCGACGTCGCCCCGCTGGAGCCGATCGCCGATCTCGCCGAGCGATACGGCGCGCGGCTGATGGTCGACGAGGCGCACGGCGCCGGGGTCCTGGGCGCGCGCGGCGCCGGCGCGAGCGAGCTGCTGGGCGTCGAGGACCGCGTCGACCTGCGGATGGGGACGTTCAGCAAGTCGCTGGCCTCATGCGGTGGGTTCATCGCCGGCTCGGAGGAGGTCATCGAGTACCTGCGCATCCAGAGCCGCCCGTTCCTGTTCACCGCCTCGGCCGTCCCGGCGGCGATCGGCGCGGCGCTCGCGGCGCTGCGGATCATCCGGTCCGACGAGGGTCCGCAGCTCATGCGCCGCGTCCTGGAGAACGCCAAGCACTGGCGTGAGGGCCTGCGGGCGCTGGGTTTCCGGGTCGTGGAAAGCCCGGACGGGATCACGACCCCCATCGTGCCGGTCCTCGTCGGGGACGACTGGAAGGCCGGCCTGCTGTGGAAGGCGCTGTGGGACGCCGGCATCTTCGTGAACGTCGCCCTGCACCCCGCCGTGCCGCCGGGCGGAGCGCTCCTGCGGACCAGCGTGATGGCCACCCACGAGACCGCAACGCTCGACGAGGCGCTCACCCGGATGGGGACCGTGAAAGCCGCATTCGAAGCCGAGCACGGTGCTCTTCCCTCACCGATCGACGCCGCCTGAGCATTGTCTTCTTGTCCAGATTTTCACAAGCGCTTCCCAGGAGAAAAACACCGCTATTAGCGAACGTGCCGGACAGTTCTTCGTTGACCTCCGTGCCGGGACTGTCATAGCTTCGCCCTGCGCTCTGCGCGACGTAGCCGGGGGAGACAATCGAGCCGTTCGGACACCACGGGAGGGGTCCGGGCCGCCAGGGTCGAGTGTTTCCGCGAGGGCCCCGGATACGACTCGTGTGCGCGCATGCGGTCAGAGAACATCCAAGGCAACGTTGGTCTCCCCGTTCGGGAGAGGGAGGCCAGCAGGGAGGACAGATGAACGCGTCAGCGACGATTTCCCCTGAGCAGGACCAGGCTGCTGCCCCTCAGCACCTGCAGGCGCTCCAGCGCGCCAATGAGGTCCGGCTGGCTCGGGCCGAGCTCAAGCGCCGGATCGGGAGTGGGGAGGTCACGGTTGGGCAGGTGGTGCTCAGCACCCCGTGGGAGGCGGCGAGCATGTCTGTCGCCGATCTCCTCATGAGTCAGCGGCGGTGGGGTCGCACCCGCTGCCGGAAGTTCCTCTCCGTGATCCCCTTGACGGAGACCAAGACCGTCGGGTCGCTCACCGAGCGCCAGCGCCACGCGGTGGCGACGGCGCTGCCGGCGACCGAGGCGGAACGCACGCACCTGGTCACCGCCGCATAGGCGCGACACCAGGACGTACGAGACAGAGACGTCAGGCGGGCGGTGCCGAGGGCGGCACCGCCACCGCCCCCACCCTGGTGGCCAGCTCGAGGATGTGGCCGTCCGGGTCGCGCAGGTACAGCGAGCGGAAGCCGTTGCGCTCGAAGATCTGGCTGGACTCCACGCCGTGTTGCGTCAGGTAGTCGCGCCAGACGTCCAGCTCCTCGGGGCTGTCGACCGCCAGCGCGATGTGGTGCGTCGAGCCGGTGCCGACGACGCCCTTCTCCATCGTCGGGTACTCCAGGAACGAGATCCGCTGTCCGCCACCGGTGTCGAACCAGTGATGCCGCGCCTCCGGGTCGTCGTCGCTGATCGCCTCCTGGACGAGCGCCAAGCCCAGCAGATCCCGGTAGAAGGCCGTCGTGGCGTCCATGTCGGCGGAGATCAGGGTCAGGTGATGCAGGCCACGGATCGCCATGCGGCGCGGCTGCTCGGGGTCAGGCACGAAAGCTCAATCCTCCGGATCGACGACGGAACACCTCGCGGAGTGCGAGGAAGCAGGTAAGGAAGACGATCGCGGCGGCCCCGAGACCGATGTACCGGGCGGTGCTCATCGAGCCCGGCAGGTCCACGACGACGGTCAGGACGCCGAGCGTCACGGCGGTCGGGACGAGCGCGATCAGGGCGCTGTGGGACCTGTAGCCGGCGAGATGCTCCCGCAGGGCGACCTCGAGCGCGGCCAGGCAGATGAGGCCGACGCCGCAGCCGAGCAGCGCCTGCCCCTTGCCCCCGCCCCAGATCAGGCCGCCGACGATGCAGACGATGCCGAGCAGGATGACGAGCTCAGCGAGCGGGAACGGCGCCCAGAACGGCTTGGGAGCCTCACCCCGCGCGGCGCGCCGGGCCGCGCGCCGGCTGGGCGCCGCGGACGGCTCCAGCGCGGTGACCGGCGTCGGATCGGCGCGGGCCGACAAATCGGCGCGCTTGCGGCTACGGCGTCCCATGCGTCGGCGAGGCTAACGATCCGGCGTTGTGACGGCGTTATGGGCAGCCGGACGACAGCTTGACGTGCCACCAGCCGGCGAGCATCCCGATGATCCCCAGCTTCGGCCGAGAGTGGTACGCCCCGCACCCAGGCTCACCGAGGTCGGCCATCGGGATGCGGACGAACTTGTACCGCTCGGGCGCCCGGCGGACCTCCTCGAGGAAGGCACGGGTCTCGGCGATCTCCTTCGTGCGCTCGACACGCGCGACCTGCGCCTGGGCGACTCGGTCGATGAGGTCGTCCCGGGCGGACTCGAGCGCCTCGAGGTCCTGGAGGTGCGCATGGCGCCACGCGAAGCCACGGCGCGCGATCCGGCGGCGATCCCCTGGATCGGCGAAGGACTCAGCCTGCAGCGCAGCGAGTCGGCGCTCCAGGAGCGCGACCTGCCGGCGCAGCGTGGCGCGCGCCGCGCGCTCGTCGACCTCGACGCCGGGGAACGGCGCGAGATGCGGCGGCGATACGAGGTGCACGGCCATCAGGACTCTCCCCTGCGCAGAGTACCGAGGGTGGCGTCAGGGAGCGAGCAGTTGGGCGACGCGGTCGAGGGCCTCCCAGGCCGCGATGGCGGGCACCCCGGCGGGCGTGACCGCCGCGAGGCGGACGGCCTCCGTGGCGCTCGATGGCGCGAAGGCCGGGATGGGCGGTCCGAACAGCGGGGCGACCATCTGCGCCTCGTCGGCCAGGACGACGGTTCCAGCCTCCTGGGTCACGCGGAGTCCACCGGCCAGGACAGCGTCGTCGAACGCCACGACCCCGACCTTGGTGTCGAGCAACGCCAGCAGCAGCGCGTCGGCGAGCACACCCGTCGACGGGAAGCCTCCGCTGCGCAGCCGCTCGAGCAGGGCCCCCTCGTACGGCGTCGGCTGCTCGTCCGGCTCGATGCCGACGTGACGGAAGCAAACCCGGTAGGCGTGGACGATCTCGTTCTGGCGCGCCTCGATGACCACGGCGCCGTTCACGCGGCTGGCGAGCTCGCGCAGACGGTCGCGGACGCCCGGGTCGGGCCGCCGCTTGAGGGCGGCGGTCGTCGAGACCTCCCACAGGGTGATCCCGGGCAGGTCCGCCGCGACCTCGGGGGAAACCCGGCCGGCGCGAGGATCAGCCGGGGCGCTCATGGTGCCGCCTGCAGCCGATCGGTGCGGCGGCGCAGCTCGGCCAGGCCGGTCATGCCGAAGGTCGTGGCGCGCACCATGCCCCCCTGGTCGGTGAAGGTCGTCTGCGGGCACACGATGACGTTGTAGACGTTGCTGAGCGCCCCGTCGCGGTCCCAGCCCACGGGGATCCGGATCCCGAGCCGGTCGAGGTCCGCGCGGAGGTCGTCCCGATCGCCCTTGATCGCGACCGCCGCCACCTGGAGGTCCTTGCGGTCGTCCTGCAGCTCCTGGAGCGCCCGGAGCTGGTCCATGCACTCCCCCACCCGCGCGACGAACGCCACGACCACAGGCCCCCGCTCGGCCAGCGCGCAGCTATTGAGGATCTTCGGCCCGCGCACATCGCAGGCCGGCTTGTTCCCCGGACCGCCCTCATCCGCCTCGGTGGCGTAGTTCGCATCGCCGTCGAGGTCGGAGCGGACCAGCGGCGCCGCGAAGGGCGGCATCTCGGTTCCGTCGGCGAGCCCGTCCTGTGTCTCGTCGGCCCGGTTCTGGAACAGCGCGAACGCCAGCCCCGCGAAGGCCACGAGCACGAGGGCCCCGCCCACGCCGCTCGTCCAGCCGAACCGCCTCATGCCGCCGAGTTCGCCGGCTCCCGCGAGCCGCTCGGCCGCGGCGAGCGCACCCGCAGCCCGCCTTCGGACCACACGAGCGCCGCGGGGAGCACGAACAGCACGCCCAGCAGCGAGACCGTCAGGTCGATCACGCAGACGAGGCCGAAGTTCCGGATCATCGGGAAGCCCGACAGGATGAGGACGGCGAAGCCGGCGATCACCGTGACGCCCGAGGCGGCGACGGCCGCGCCCGTGGAGCCGTATGCGCGGTCGAGGGCCTCCCCCACGCTCCGCCCCTTGTCTCGCTCACTGCGGTAACGCTCGGACAGCAGCACGCTGAACTCGGTCGAGATCGCGATGACCAGGGCGCCGAGGACCACCGACAGCGGGTTGAGCTCGATCCGCAGCACGAACAGGACCAGCGCCGACCACCCCGTCGCGAGCACGATCGGGATCAGCGGCACGAGCGCGCGCTTGGCCGAGCGCAGCGCGATCAGCAGGATGAGCGCGACGGCGAGCAAGCCCGCGATCAGCGTCAGGACGCGCCGGCCGTGGCCGGAGATCTTGTCGTTTGCCTCCGCGGCGAGCACCGGGAGTCCGGCGAGGCGGGCCGTGACGCCCGGAGGAGGGTTCTCGAGGCCGCGGCGCAGCTCCTCGAGGACCTCCTGCTGGCGATCGAGCGGCATGAGCTTCAGGCCGAAGCTCAGGGTCGCCGCGCGGCGATCGGGCGTGATGACGCTCTGGCTGAAGTACGGCGGGATCGCGTCCAGCAGCGCGTCCGTGCGCTTCTGCGTGAGCTTGCCGTCCTGGGTGCTGAACAGGTCGGGCAGGGAGAACGCCGGGCAGATCTCCGCCTTGCCGCAGCCGCGCGCGGTCGTGTAGCCGTACCTGTCGAGCACCTTCTTCTGCAGCTCACCGAGCCAGGTGATCGTCGATGCGCGGCCGACGTTGTCGCCCGTGACGAGCACGTCGACCTGCCCCGCGACCCCGGTCTTCTGCTGCAGGTCGCGCAGGTTCGCGACGGCGTCCTGGTCCTGCGGGACAAGCTCGAGGATGTCGGTCTGGACCTTCAGCTGCGTGTCGGCGGCCCAGCCGCCCACGGCAAGCACCGCCGCGACGACGAGCACCCGCCCGGGCCGGCGCGTGGCCAGGCCGACGGCGCCGGTGCCGACGCGGCTGGCGCCACGGCGCAGGGCACGGACCGGCCGGTTGTCGCGCAGCAGCGCGCCTGCGCCCCGAAGCGCCGCTCCGAGGCTCGTACCCAACCGGCCGCGCGCGCGGCGGGCCGGGCGATCGGCCAGCACGAGCGCGGCGGTTCCGCCGGCCAGCGCGAGCACGAACGCCACGACGATGCCCACGATGAGCAGCACGCCGAAGCCCCGCACCATCGGCACCGGTGAGAGCAACAGGACGAGGAAGCCCGCGATCGTCGCGGCCGCGGCGGTCGCGACCGTGGGCGCGCCGAGCGCGGCCGCGCGCTTGGCAGCCGGCGCGGCGGCCAGCCCGTCGCGCCGCCGGACCTCCTCCACGCGTGCTTGCAGCTGGATCGCGTAGTCCACCGCGAGGCCGATCAGGACCGGCAGGACCGCGATCGCCGCGATCGTCAACGACTGCCCGGCCAGGGACAGCGCGCCGAAGGTGATCGCCGCCGCGCCGAGGGCCACGGCGAGCGGAAGCAGCCGCAGCCGGCTGTTGAAGACCAGCGCGAGCGTCGCCGCCATGACCAGCACCGCGGCGAGCAGGAGGATGACGAGCGAGCGGCTGATCTCGTCGGTCAGGTCGTTGACGACGACGGGCGCGCCCGTGACCGCGTAGCTCGCCTGGTCCAGCGCGAAGTCCGGCATCTCCGTGGCGGCGCGGATCTCGTCGATCGCGTCGCGCTGCTCCTGGTCGGAGAGCCCGGGCTTCAGCCGCACCTGGATCAGCGCCGCCTGCTTGCTCGGGAAGAGGTAGGCGAATCGGGACTTGGGGGTGCCGGCCGGGCGCTGGGGATCGAACACCAGCTGCGAGATGAACGTCGGGTCGCCGAGATTCGGAATGCCGGTGAGGCCGTACCGCACGGCCAGCTGCAGCGCGTCGCGGATGTACTCGGCCTGCACGAGCTGCTTGGCCTTCTCGGCGAGCTGATCGGCCTCCGCCTTCGAGCGTCCCTGCTTCAGCGCGAGCTGGCGCGCGGCGTTCGCGGCCTTCGCCGCCCGCTCGCTCTGGCCCTTCGTCCGCTCGGCAAAGCCCTCCTGCAGCTGACGGACCGACTCGTTGATAAACGTCCCCGGGCCGATCACGACCTTGACGGGCTTGTCCTCGGCGAGGTGCCCGCACGGGCTCACGGAGCCGCCCGTCGGCCGCGCGCCGCTCGGGACGTTGCCCGCCAGGCAGCCCTCGAGGCCGATCAGCTTCGTGAGGTTGTCGGTCAGGACGATCCGGTTCAGGTCGCCGCGGACCATCACGATCACGCTGTCCTCGCCGAACTGCTGCGCGAGATCGCGGGTCGCCTGCGCGGTCGGGCTCGAATCGCCCACGAGCGTCTCGTTGCTCGCGTCCGGCTCCAGACGCAGCGCGAGCCCTGCGCCGACGAGCGTCAGCGCGATGCACACCGCCAGCACGAGCCGCGGCCGCGTGGCGGCAAGCGCCGCCAGCGCGTGCAGCGGCCGGCTCACGGCGCCGGCGGCTTCTCGGTGCTGGTTGCGGCCGCCGGAGCCTGCGGGAACGTGGTGGGCGACCCGCTGGTGGTGAACTTCTCCTGCTGCTTGCAGGCCGGGGCCGGAACGGTGCCGCCGGGGCCGGGGAAGGCCACGCGCTTGACGGTGTCCAGCAGCAGCTGCGGATCGGGCGTCAGCTGTGTCAGCGCCCCCGGGTCCGTCGCGAGGACCGGATCGGGCCGGCCGCACTGACGGGTCTCGTAGAACCCCAGCCCTTGAGCCAGCTTCAGGAAGGCCGCCGGGAACGGGTACGCATTCGGTCGGTTCGACGCGATCCGGGCCGGATAGGCCGAGAGCATCTCAGGGTTGATCGGGGCGGGGGACGCCGTGAAGGTGTGAACGAACTCGCCCTTCCGCCGATCGTAGGCCTCACTCGCCGCGGCGGTGTTCGCGAAGAACGCGCGCAGGTCGTCGCGGTAGGCCGCGACGAACTGCAGCAGCGGGTTGATCTGCTTCAGCGCGGGGTCGAACGCGACAAGGAACGACGGCAGCTCTCCGAGCAGCTTCTGCGTCGCCGGGAGGCCCTCCTCGGACAGGTCGAACAGCGGGCCGAGGTTGGTGAAGAGCGCGTTGGCATCCGGGGCGATCTCTGCCACGAGCTCGAAGGTCGGCCCGGCGGCTTCGGCGACGGGCGTGAGCTGCTTGACCAGCGGATCGGCCTTCTTGGAGAAGGCGTCGAGCTGCTTGAGGGTCTTCACCGACTCGGCCTCGAACGTCGGCAGCGCCCTGAACGTGGCCTGCAGGTCCGCGTTGCGGTCCGCGGTGACCTGGAACACCTGGTTCGAGTTCGTGATCAGGCCGGAGAGCTCGCCGCGCTGTTCGGAGAGCGCGTTGAACACCACGCCCGTGTCGCGAACCAGCTGCTGCACCGCGTTGGTCTGCGAGTTGAGGATCTCGAGGACCTCGCGCGTGTCCTGCGCGAACGGCTCGACCGAGCCGAGCGCCTCGTTGATGTCTCCTCCACGGCCGGCGACGGCCTCGGCGAGGCTCTGCTGCCACACCTGCAGCGCGCGCCGCGTCTTCGGATCGAACGCCCGGGTGATCTCGTCGAGCTCGACTGTGGCCTGCGTCTGCTTCGCGGGTAGGGTCGCGTTCTCCGCGAGGCTCGGACCGTCGGGGCTGCCGGGGGACAGTTCGACGTACGTCTCGCCGAGCAGCGTCTTCTGGCGGAGGGTCGCTCGAGCGTCCGCGGGAATCGGCGCGTACTGCTCGTCCATCTCGACGGTGACGAGCGTCCGGCCGTCGGGCGAGTTGACGATCTTCTTGACCTTGCCGACCGGGACCCCCGAGATGCGGACGTCGGCCTCGCTGGCCAGCTGATTGGCTTCGCTGAACGTCAGCTCGACGCGGTAGCCCTTCGGCTTGAGCGGAATCGGACCGCCGAACGCCAGCCACAGGAACAGCAGCAGCCCGAAGCACGAGAAGGCGAAGCCCACCATGACGAGGAGACGACCGAGTGTCGGGGCTTGCTTCTGCATCAGCAGACCGTCCCTGAGGCGGAGGCCTTCGGCAGGTTGGTGAGATCAGAGATGGCCGCGAGCAACGGGTTCCCTTCCCGGAAGGCGTTCTGCAGCGAGAAGATCGCGCCGCACTCCGCCAGGCCGAGCCCGCGCCGGACGACGCCGTTGCCGTCCTGCATCGAGAGCACGGACGCCCCGGAGTGGCTCAGCCAGGACGCCCAGAACAGGTAGCCCTCCTCCGCCTTGCCGGGCGGGTTGTAGGCGAGGCCGTTGATCAGCTCGTTGACCAGCTGGAGCGAGCGGTCGAGCGCCGGCGCGACGACCGACAGGTCCGCCGCGGCCTTCTGCGTGGACTTCGCCGTCGGCTGGATGTCCCGCGCGAACGGGCGCAGCTGGTTCTCGATGACCGGCGTCGTCTCCTTGAAGAACTCCTGCGAGGCCTTCGACGTCGACTCGAGCGCACGGGCGCCCGGGCGGAGCTCCTCGAGCGTCGGGCCGAGATCCGTCGCGAGCGTGTCGAGCTTGGCCAGCGCGTTCTTCGTGTCCTTGAGGCTGATCGGCAGCTCGGAGATCGATTCGCGCAGCGCCGCGTCCTGCTTGGCGAAGGCGGCGAACACCTGATCCGAGGCGCGGACCAGCGACGCGAACTGCTGGTCCTTCTCCCCGATCGCCTCGGCTACCAGGCGGAAGTTGTGGCTGACGCGCCGCACGTTCTCCCGGCGCTTCTCGAGCAGACGGAGGATCTTCGCGACGTCGCGCGTGGTGGGCTGGAAGCGGCGCAGCGAGGCGCTGAGCGCCTTCTCGTTGCCGGCCAGGGCCTCGCCGCCACCACCCGCGAGCAGGACGAGGTAGTCGCGCGTGTCCTTGTCGAGGGACGAGAGCACCTCGTCGAGGGTCACGGTCGGCGCGGTCTGCGACGCGGGGATCGTGCCGCCCGCCGGCAGCTCGCCGGCGTCGGCCGTGCCCGGGTGCAGCTCGATCGTCATGTCCTCGAGGCCCGTCTTCGGCCGCGTCAGGGCCGTGACGTCCTTGTAGAGGTTCGCGTACTTCTTGCGGATCTTCAGCGTGACGACGGCGCGGCCGCCCTTGAGCTCGACCTCGCCGATCTCGCCCACGGGCACACCGGCGATCGTGACGGTCTGCCCCTGGCCAGGCGCCAACGCCTTCGCCGTCTGCATGTCGGCCTTGTACTCGACGAACTCGGTGCCGAGGCCCGGCACCCACTTCGGGAGGTACAGCCGCTGGTTGCTGAGGATGAAGCCACCGACGACCAGGGCCACGAGGGCGATGCCGATGATGAAGAGGAAGTCCTTCAGATGGATCTTGATGGCGTGCCTCACTTGGCACCCCCATCAGATCGGAGCGGATTCAGGACCCCGAGCAGGCCGCCGGCCACGGAGGCCGGCTCACTCGACGCCGCGGCGCGCTCGATCGGCTTTGCAGCCTTGGCCTTCGGCGCCGGGGACGCGCTCGTCGAGGCAGCAGCCGCCGTTGCGTTCTTCGCCTTCGGCGGGTTGCCGAACCCGAGGACCTTGCCGGGCGCCTGGCTCTGCCCGTCGGCCGGGCCCGTCACGGCGCTGTTGAGATCGGGCACCGCCTGGTCCTTGCAGTTCGCCTTGAAGTTCTGGGTCGGCAGCTTCGTGGGCATCGCCGGGCGCGTTCCCTGCGGCGGGGCGATCGCGTTGCCGTAGAGCTTCTGGCCCGTCCAGGCATCCGGGCCCGTCTCCACCCGGACCGACCCGCCGACGGTCGCCCGCAGCCATTGGCCGTTGCCGTCGGAGTTCGCCGACTCGCCGTTGAAGCCGGCCAGCGTGTAGAAGAACTCCTTGTAGTTCTCCACGCCGCTCGTCCGCGGGCCGTCCTCGATGACGATGTCACCGGTCGGCAGGAGCACCTTCGTCGCGCACTGCGCGAGCAGGTTCTGCTGCGTGAACAGATCGGGCGAGACGCCGCCGATCGCGGCGAGGTTCTGCGTGGTGGGCACCAGGATCTTCGTCAGGCCCTGCAGCTCCTCGGGCGACAAAAGCCCGGTGACCTGCTCGACCCACGGCTGCGCCGCGTCGATGGTCGCCTGGGTCTGCTCGACGCCCGGCAGGATCTCCTTGGCGAACGCGCGCGTCGGCGGGAACGCCTTGTTCAGCGCGGTCAGCGTGTTGTTCGTCGTCTTCAGCGTGCCGGGAAGCTCTTCGATTGCGTCGCTGAGCGCCGAGCTCTCGTCCGCGAACGCGCTGGCGGTCTGGTTGAAGCCCACGATCAGGTTCTGCAGCGTCGTGGTCTCGCCGCTCAGTGCCCTGCTGATCCGGTCGAGCGCCTTGATCGTGGCCGACACGTCGTTGCCGTCCCCGACGAACGCCGAGTTGACCACCGCGGTACCCCGGGTCGCAGCGGGCGCGTCCTTCAGGCTCAGGTTCAGCGCCTCGGCGGCCGACTTCCCGCGCACCGACTCGTCCTGCGTCGCGTCCTGTGCCTCGGTCGGCTTGTCCGCCAGGCCGTCACCGAAGCCCTGCAGGAGGCCCTGGAGGTCCTCCCGGGTGTCCTGCTGCAGCGCGGTGAGCACCTGGTCGAGCTGGACCGGCGTCGCGGTCTGGGTGACCGGCACCGTGTTGCCGCTCTCGAGGTCGGGTGCGCTCGGCGTGCCGGGCTTGAGGTCGATGAAGTAGTTGCCCTCGAGGAAGATGCGCGGGCGGATCTTCAGCTCGGCGTCCTTATGGATCGGCAGGCCGGCGTCGTTGATCTCCATCGTGATGACCGCGGCCTGGAGATCGCCGTCCTTGGCCCCGACGCTCTTGACCTTGCCGACGTCGACGCCCGCGATGCGGACCGGCATGTTCGGGCGCACGCCGTTCGACGTCTGGAAGACCGCCTTGAGCTGGAACGACGTCGTCAGCGGGTTGTCCTTGCGGAACGCGAAGAAGCAGGCGACGAGGATCACGAGCAGCGCGACGATGCCGACCGTCACCGGGTTGGCACCGGTGCGGTCCTTGCGCAGCACGCGCGGGCGGGCGCTCTTGTGCGACGCCATCAGTCCTCGCCTCGCACGGTGCGGTCCGTCTTCGAGCCCGAGTTGCCGGGTGGGTTCCCGATCATGACCTGGCCCGGGATGTACGTTTCGCGGCCGGCCTCGCACTCGTTGTTCGAGCCCGGCTGGCCGGTGTTCGGGTACGGGTTGAGGTGCAGCCAGTTCTTCAGCGGGGTCTTGCCGCCGCCCGCAGCCGGGGCCGACGCCGGCCCGACCGACGCGTTCGGGCCTTCGACCGGGTTCATGAGCGAGGCGCGGGCCACCGTGCCCGTGCCCGGTCCTCCGCTGAACAGCGAGGAGACGTTGCGGACCGCGATGCCGATGTAGTTGCAGACCGTCTGGGTCGGCGTCAGGTCACCGAGCGTCGGCGTCAGGATCTGCACGAGCGTCGTGAGCCCGCGGAGCCCGAGGTCCGTGCTCGGGTCGTCGGAGAACGTCTGCACCGCCTCGAGCGTCTTCGTCAGCTCCGCGTTGAACGCGGGCGTCTGCTCCAGGACGGGCAGCCCGACCTCGACCGTGTTGGCGAGATCCGGCGCGGCCGCCCGCACGGCCTTCGCCGCCGGCTGGGCCGCCGCAAAGAACTCGGTGCTGTCCTTCAGGAACGGCTGCTGGATGCGGAACGACTCGATCGCCTGCTGGAGCGCGGCCGGCGCTCGCTCCGTCGAGAGGGTGATGTCGGGCGCGACCTCGGCCAGGGCGGCGAAGGTGGTGTCGAGGTTCACGAAGAGCTGAGCCTGCTCCTCGGCGACCGGCGCGACCTCGGCCGCCGTCTGCTGCAGCGCGCGGAGGAGGTTCCCGAGCCCGGTCTCGGGCTTCGCGAGGTTCTTCATGACGGGCGCGAGGTCGAGCAGCAGCGGGTTGAGCTCCTCGATCGTGCGGTTCAGCGCCGCGCCACGGCCCGCGAATGCGTCGCCGAAGTTCTTCAGGTTCACCTGCGAGGCGCGGCGGGTCGGCTCGTTGAAGGTGTTCAGCACCTCGTCGAGCTCGACCGGGCGCGGGCGGGCGGCGGTGATCGGCAGCGTGGACCCGGCCGCCCAGCCCTCGGAGCTCGTGCCCTTCGTGATCGACACGTACTTCAGGCCGAGCGCCGAGCGGGGCCGGATCAGGATCGTCGAGTCCTTCGGCAGCGGCTCGACGGTCGTCTCGAGCTTGAGGTCGAGGATGGCTGTGGTCCGGCCGTCCTCGTACTGCTTGGTCCCGATGCTCTGGACGATGCCGACGCGGGTGCCGCCGATGCGCACCTCGTTGCCCTTGACGAGCTGCGCCGCGTTCGGCACCTCAACCTTCAGGTTGTAGGTCGGCACGAACGGCAGGCCGGAGTTCGCGTTGTACGCGAGGAAGACGCCGACGAGGACGACGAGGACCGTCGCCGCGCCGATCAGCACGGGGTTGGCCGCGAGCGAGCGCTGACGCTGCCTCACTGGCCACCCCCCAGCAGGTAGTCGGCGACAGTCTCCTGCGCGGATGCGACGTCGTCCCCGGACTGCACCGGCGCCTTCTCGATCCCCTCGGCCTTCGGCGCACGGGCCTTCGCCGGATCGGCGATCTCGGCCGGCAGCTTGATCGCGGACCGCGAGGCGGAGGCGGCCTCCGCCTCGTCGTCTTCCCCGGGCTCATTCGCGAGCTTGTCGCCGATGAGGCGGTTCTCGTTGTTCTTCGTCGTCTCGTACGGCAGCGTGGAGTTGATCGTCTGGATCATCGCCCGGCCGTAGTAGCCGTACTGGTCGTAGCCGTTCTGGGACGCGGCCGCGTAGAAGAGCAGGCTGAGGATCCGCTCGAACGAGCCGGAGGACTCCAGGCTCTCGGTCAGCGCTTTCAGGTTCACGGCCGGGGAGATCGAGTCGTTCGCCAGCGCGCCGAGCTGGTCGATCGTGCCCTGGCTCGCGATCAGCGCCTTGCCGCCCGTATCGGCGGCATCGCCGAGCGACTTCGTCGCGGGGATGCCCGCTTCGCTGAACGGCCCGAGGCCCACGATGAAGTCGCTGAGCTGAGGAGCGACCGCGCCGATGTCGGCGATCACCGGAATGGCCTCGTCCGAGAGCGCTTCGAGCTGCCGCATCGTCGGCTGCAGCTCCTTCAGGAAGGTCGGCAGCTTCTCGAGGCTGTCCGACAGCGCGTCGCTGGCCTGCGCCTGCGCCTGCAGCGTCGTGTCCGCGCCGTCGATGAAGCCCTTGACGCTCTCACGGTCACGCGCCAGCGGGGCGAGCGCGCGGTCGGACTGCACGACGAGGTCGGCGAGCACCTTGTTCTGGTCGGCGACGATCTTCAGGACCTTGTCGGTCTCGCGCAGGCCCGGATCGAGGCGCTTGATGGCGGCACGCAGCTCCTTGCCCCGGCCCGCGACGGTGGTGCCGAGCTCGTTGACGATGATCGTCAAGCGCTCACGCAGCGGCAGGCGCAGCGTGTCGTTGATGAGATCGATGTCGACCGGCTTGGCCGTGCGCTCGACGGGCAGCAGGTGCTGGCCGGCGCCCGGCTCACCGTCGGGGATCACCGGCAGCTCGGGCGGCGCCTGCGTGCCCTCGCGGCGCGGCAGCGTCGGATCGCACTCGACGAACTTCTCGCCGATCAGGCCCTGCGGGCGGATCGTGCAGAAGGCGTCCGTGCGGAAGTCCTGGAAGCCGTCGTCGTCGATGCGCAGCACGACGGCGGCCTTGTTGTCCTTCGTCAGGTCGAGCGCCTCGACCTGACCCACCTTCACGCCCGCGATCTTGACGTCGAGGCCGGGGATCACGGTGAACGCGTTGTCGAAGATCACGCGCACGCGGTAGCCGCCGTCGTCGGACGACGCGCCGGTGCCGACGACGAGTAGCGCCGCCGCAGCGATGAGGACCACCGGGATGAGGAGGAGGCGCTTCCTCATGGGCCAGGCAGCACCTTCGTCGCGTCGCAGTCGAGCGTGCCGTTCTCGGTGTACGGACCCGAGCCGTCCGCCGTCGGCTGGCTCACGCCACCCGGGCAGCGCCGGACGTTCCCGAAGGAGAAGCCGCTCGCGCGCTGCGACGGATCCTGCGGCGTGAGGACGTTCGTCGACGGGTCGTAGCTGAACGCGTTCGTCATGGCCGAGACGCGCGCGAAGTGCCCGTTCGCGTCGTAGTACGCGTTGGACTGCCCGAAGTCGCGCAGCGCGCCGATCAGCTCGGGCGAGTACGGCCGGGCGAAGCTGAGGAACGGCAGCGACTTGTCGATGGCCTTCTTGGTGTTCGCGAAGGCCGGCGTCGCCGCGTTCGTGATCTTCGGCGCCTGCGCCATGAGATCGGTGAGGTCGTTGTTCGGCCCGCTCTTGCGGACGATCTCCGAGAGGTCCGCGACCGTGGGCTTGGCCTCTTCGAGCAGCGGCTGCAGCTCCTTCAGGAAGGGCGCGAGATCCTTGGTCTGCTCGAGCGAGACGTCGACGAGCGGCTCGAGATCATTGAGCGTCGCCCGCAGGTTCACGAAGGTCGAGTTGCCGCGGCGCAGCGTGGTCGGCAGCTCCTGCAGCGACTCGTCGAGCGCCGTGCTCTGGCTCGCGATCGCCTCGCTGGTCTCGTTCGCGTTGCTGACGAGCGCGCTGAGGTCGTTGCGCTTCTGCGCGACCGCGCCCACGACCTTCGATGCGTTGACGATCAGCGACTCGAACGTTCCCTGGTCGCGCGTAAGCTCGCGCAGCAGCTTGCTCGTGCTCGAGAGCGCGGGCGCGAAGTACTTCGCCGCCTCGTTCGCCTCGGCGCCCCGGCCCTGGTACCAGGTGGCCTGACCCTGGATGACCTTCGACAGCGCCTTGCGGGTCGGCTCGTCGAGGGTCGCGAACAGCTGGTCGAGATCGACCGTCGAGGTCGTCTGCGTCGACGGGATCGTCGAGCCGTCGTCGAGCCCCGGGCCGGTGCCCAGCTGGAGCGAGATGAACCGGCCCGCGACGCTCGACAGCGACGCCTGGCGCACCGTGGCCTTCGTTCCCGAGGGCAGCTCTTCCAGCGAGGAGTCGGTCAGCTGGACCGTGACCTCGGCCTGGCTCTGCTCGTTGAGCTGGATGTCCGTGACCTTGCCCACCGGGCGACCCGAGATCTGGACCTCGTTGCCGGTCACCAGCTGGCCCGAGTTCTCGAAGATGAACTTGTACGTCGGCCCGCCCCCGCCGGTGAACACCACCACTGCGACGACCACGAGACCCACGATGAGCGCGCCGAGCGCGACTCCACGGGCTGGGGTCACCGGATGGGCCTCCGGTGGCGGCGATAGTCAGTTCCGATCATGGCGAGGGTTCCCTGCGACGGCCGCGGCATGATTTCGGAGCGATGTTGAGTGTGTGTTGACACCCGTTGAAGAAGACCGGCGTGTGGCCGGGTCACTCCATCCCGAGCGGGCCCTGCGACTCGCCCGAGAGGAACTGACGGACGAACGGGTTCTCCGAATCGAAGAGCTCCTCGGCCGGCCCGGACTCGACGATCCGCCCGCGCCACAGCACCGAGATGTGCTCGGCGACGCGCTTGGCCGACAGGATGTCGTGGGTGATGACGACGTAGGCGCCGCCGTTCTCGGCATGGATCTCTTCGATGAGCTCGCACAGCAGCGCGGTACGGACGGGGTCGAGGCCCGAATCGGGCTCGTCGAAGAGCACGATGTCCGGGTCGAGCACGAGCGCCCGGGCGAACCCTGCGCGCTTGCGCATCCCGCCCGACAACTCGTTGGGCATCTTGTCCCACGAGCCCGACAGACCGACCTCGCTCAGGCGGCGGTGGACGATGTCCTTGATCTCGTCCTCGCCCTTGTCCGTGTGCTGACGCAGTGGGAACGCCACGTTGTCCTCGAGGTTCATCGAGCCGAACAGCGCGCCGTCCTGGAACAGCACGCCGAAGCGCTTGCGCATGTCGAAGAGCTCATCGTCGGTCATGTTCGGGACCGACTCCCCGTGGACGATGACGTCGCCCTGGTCGGGGTACAGAAGACCGACCATGTGCTTGATGCACACGGACTTGCCGGTGCCCGACGGGCCGAGGATCATCGAGATCTTGCCCTCGGGGATGCCCATGTTCAGGCCCTTGAGGATCTGGTTGCGGCCGAACGCCTTGTGGACGTCGACGAACTCGATCGCGTTCGGCACGCCGGCCGAGCGCTTGGGGCTGTCGTGGTACTGGTAGTCGTCGTCCGGGTTCTCGGGCTCGTTGACGACCGACACGCGCGGCGCCGCCTCGGGGACGGGCTCGGGCGCGGGCGCATCTGCGAACGGCTCGTCGGCTGCCGCGGACGCACCGGTGGCGGCAGCAGGCGGGACGACGGCGTCGTAGCTGGACGTCGGCGCATCGTGCGGGACGGAGGCCGGCTGCTCGCCGGCGGGCGTCGTCCACTCGGGTGCCCACGCGGGCTCCTGGGTCGGCGGGGACTCAACCTCGGCCGGGGCGTCGGCGACCGGCTCCGGGGCGGGCGCGGGCGCCTGCTCCTCCTGCGAGCCCTCCGGCGCGTCGCTCATCGCCCAGGCCGGCGGCCACGCCGGCAGGTCTGGACGCTGAGGCGAATCGCCAGGCGTCGCGTTTGGATCACGGTCTTCGGGCACGGTCATCCTCCGATCGGGGCGCGAGCATTCCCGCCCCAGAAAACCTGGGTACCGAGCATCCCGATGAGGTGAACCATCACGAGATTCAGCACCATGGACTTTGCCGTGGCGGTCCCGACTCCCACGGGGCCGCCCGACGCGTTGTAGCCGTAGTAGCAACCAACGAGCACGATGACGGTGGCCATGACCATCGCCTTCGCGAGACTGAAGAACATGTCGGGTGGGTTCTGGAACATCCAGAACAACAGGAAGTACCCGCCGCTGGAGACCTCACCGATCTGCTGGACGACAGCGAGATAGCTGGCGAAGAACCCGGCGCCGACAGCGATCACGTAGAGGAAGGGCAGCGTCATCCAGGCGGCGACGAGCTTGGTCGCGCACAGGAAGGTGACGGAGTCGATGCCCATGACCTCGAGCGCGTCGATCTCGTCGCTGATCCGCATGGAGCCGAGCTCGGCGACGATGCCGGTGCCGACCTTGGCGGCCATCATCCACCCGAAGGCGTAGGGCGCGAGCTCGCGCAGGTTGCACAGCGCGGCGAACGTACCGGCGTTCGCCGGGGCGCCCACGGCGCGACTGAAGTACGCGCCCTCGATGCCGCACTGCAGTCCGACCGTGAAGACGAGGACCAGGATCACGAGCGCCGACGACGCGACGAACAGGCCGGCCTGGCGCAGCACCTCACCCGAGAACTTGAAGACGCGCAGGTCGAAGACCTGCAGCATCACGCGCCCGAGGAACTTGACGATCTCGCCCGAGCTCGCGACCCAGTCGCGCGGAACGGCCAGCCACCCGGCGCCCATCAGCGAATCACCTGGATCTCGGGGTTGGTCGCGAGCAGCGTCTGCGTGAAGACGTAGTTGAACGCGAAGATCGTGATGAACGCGGTCACGACGGCCTGGTTGACGGCCCGGCCCACGCCCTCGGCGCCGCCGGATGCGGTCATGCCCTTGTAACAGCAGACGATCGCGATGATCGCGCCGAAGAGGACGCACTTCAGGAACGAGCCCGCGAGATCGATGATCGACGCGTTCGTCAGGAAGGTCGCCCAGAACGGGCCGAGCGGCAGGTTCGCGGTGGTCGTCGCGAGCACGCCGCCGAAGACGCCGAAGATCACGGCGTACACGTCGAAGAGGCCGGTGACGATCATCAGCGCGAGGAAGCGCGGCACGACGAGGTTCTTCACGGGGTCGACGCCCAGCACCTGCAGCGCGTCGAGCTCCTCGCGGATCTTGCGGGCGCCGAGGTCCGCAGTGATCGCGGTGCCCGCCACGCCGGCGAGCACGATCGCCGTGACGAACGGCGCGAACTCACGGACCGCCGCCAGGACGAAGAAGCCGCCCAGGCGATCCGGCGCGCCGAAGATGTTCAGGAAGTTGATGGCCTGGATGCCGGAGGCGCCGTAGCTGACCGCCACGGTGGAGATGAGCAGGGGGAACCAGCACAGCTTGACCGCGAACAGGAACTGCGAGATGAACTCGCCCCCGTACGGGAACGGCGGCTTGATCGCGGACATGACGGTCTTCCCCGTGAGGATCATCATGTCGCCGATCTCTTCCAGCGAGTTCTTCGCTGGGGCCAGCCTGCGGTCGACGAAACTGCTCAACGAACCTTCTCTCTCCCTACGACGTCCAGATGGTGCCGGCGCTGCATCCAGCCTGCCGAAGCGCCGGCAAGGGCCCAAGCGTATGCGAAGCGCCGGAGGAGTGTCCAACGGGAACGTCCACGGGCCAGCCGTGCTACCTTCGCGGCCGATGCGGGGGTCTGCGGTGCTGGTCCGATCTATCGCGCCGGCGGCCTGTGTAGGCCTGCTGGCCCTCTCGGGCTGCGGTGGCGACGACAAGCAGGACGCCTCCGACCGTGCCGGGACCTACGAGGTCGAAGTCGCAAGCACGATGCAGCGCCGCCAGCAGCTTTCGCGCCAGACGACGCTCCGCGTGCTCGTCCGCAACACGGGCAGCGAAGCGATACCGAACGTCGCAGTTTCCCTCGCCGGACTCAACCAGCCGGCCGAGCAGCGCGGCATCGCCGACCCGCAGAAGCCCGTCTGGATCGTGGACAACGCACCCCGCGCAGGGGTGACCGCCTACGTGAGCACCTGGGCGCTGGGCAAGCTCGAGCCCAACGGCGTTCAGGAGTACACCTGGAAGCTGACGCCGATCGAGCCCGGGACGCACAAGCTCGCCTGGCGGGTCGCGGGGAACCTCACGGGCACGGCGGAGACGCAGACCGCCGACGGCGAGGTCCCCGAAGGCGAGTTCACGGTGCGCGTGCGCGAGCGGCCGCCCCGCGTGGTGGTCAATCCCGCGACCGGAGCCATTGTCCGTCCCGACCGGTGAGCAGTCGGCCGGTGGAGCGCCTACCGTGACGGTCGACGTGACGGAAGAGCCGCAGCGGTTCGAAGCCGCCTCCCTGGTCGCCCTCCTGGGCGCCGTCCTGCTGTTCGTCAGCCCGTTCCTGACGTGGTTCGAGCCGGGCGGAAGCGCGTGGCAGCTGTTCGAGCTGCTCGACCTCGCGCTCATCGCGATCTCGCTGTACGTCGGCGTCGTCGCCACGACCCGGCTGCTCGACGTTGCGAGCGGCCCGGCCAACCCGAAGGCCCTCGCCGCCGCCGGCGGTGCAGCCTTCGTGGCGGTGCTCGCGACGATCATCGAACCGCCCCCGGTCGCGCTTGACGCGAACACGGAGTTCGGCGCCTGGCTCGCCCTCGTGGCGTCCGCCCTGATCCTCGCGGCGGGCGTGCTCGAGCTCGCGCGCGTCTCGGTCACCCTGAGCGTCAACCCGCGCGAGGGCGCCTCCGCGGAGCCGTCGCCGCCCCCGGCCCCGCCGCCGGCGCCGGCGCCGCGTGACGACCCCCCGGCCTGGGCGCCGCCGAGCGATCCACCGGCTGCGCCGGCCGACACCACGCCGAGCCGGGCCCCGTCACCCCTGTGGCCCAATGACCCGCCTGCCCCACGGCAGCGAGGACCCGAAGAAGACTGATGGCCGTGGACGAGGCCAGCACGTCGCGCTCGGGCCCGCAGGCGCTGCGCTTCGAGATCACGCGATGCGTCCTCGTCCCCGCCCATGAGGACGTCGCGGTGCTCGAGCTCGAGGGCACGTTCGTCGCCCGGGCGCGTCGCGCGATCGGGCGCCCGCGACTCGTCGTGACCACTGCCGAGGGCGCGCTTGAAGCCAAGGCGCTGCACGCCGACACGGCGCACGCGGGCCCGGAGCCGGATCCCTGGCGCGCGTCCTTTGCCCTGCCCCGCGCCCTCGCCGACGCGGCCGACGCGCAGTACGCACTCGCCGTCGGACGTTCGGTCACCCTCGAGCTGGCCGCCCCGATCAACGGGCCGTCTTCTAACCCTAACGCTGACGTCGAGGGTGAGACTTGGGGGTCGATGGTCGTCGACCTCTCCGAGGCGCGCCGGGAGCTCTCCGAAGCCCAGAACGACCTGGCGCGAGCCCAGGAGGAGATCGCCCGCCTGCAGGCGCAGGTCGAGGAGCACACCGAGGCCGAGCCGCCGAAGCGCGAACCGGTGCTCTGGCTCGACGAGGTCGAGGCCGAGACCGGCGCCGCGCCCAACGGCGACGCACCGCACGACGAGGACGACCTCGAGGACTTCGATGACGACGAGGACGAGATCGAGGGCGACGCCCTCCCCGTCCTCTCCGACCGGCGTCTCTCCCACCAGCACCGTCCGCCGACGATGGAGCACGACGCCGTCTACGAGGCGACCCTCAAGCGCATGCAGACCGAGCGGCGCGCCCGGCTGCGCCGGCGCCGGATCCTGGGAAGGCTCCTCGCGCTCGTGGTCTTCCTGCTGGCCGCCGCCGCGATCTACATCGTGGTCGAGGGCGTCGTCGGCCTGGACCTCATCGGCCTCTTCTAGCGGCGTCCACGCGGGAGATGGGCGCAGCCTGAGTCCCGATCTCGAGTCGGCTCCGCGATGGCAGCGCCCGTTGCCGGTCATCCGGGGAAGGATCTCCACGCTTTCTCCAGAGCGAATCAAGAAAAGCTCCACATTTCGCTCAGGAGTCTTGATCTGTTCCCTAGCGCTATTTCCAATAGCGTCCATGCCTACCATTACTCGACAATTACCCAGCGCGTTGCGTGGGTCAATTGCCATTCTGCTGGTCACCCTCGCAAGCGTGCTCTTCGCGCCAGCGCAGCAGGCATCGGCGCAAAGCAACAGGTACGTATGCGCAGCAACGGCAACCATGCGCTCAAGCCCCAGCTGGTCGGGAGGAGCAATCGGGACCGTGGGCTACGCCACACCGTGGGTGATCCTCACCGAGTACTCGCGTTCAGGTGGCTGGGCTTACCTGCACGGGCGGTGGCAGCTCTACGACAACCCTGCCAATGACGGGCTCTGGTGGGGATACCTGCCCACGCAGTACCTCTGCTAGCACCCACCGGCGAGCTGGCAGGGCGGAGAGTTCACCGCCCTGCCAGCCCAGTCTCTGCCCTATTTCGGCAGCCGAGGCGCGATGATCCGATACGCCTTCAGGCCGAGGCCCAGGCGCTCGCGATCCTCGGACTGCATCGGGTCGAGCCCCGTCAGCTCCTTCACCCGATCCAACCGGTACGCGACCGTATGCCGGTGGGCGTAGATCGCCGCCGCGGTCGCGTTCATGTTGCAGTTCTGATCGAGGTACGCCTCAAGCGTCCCGACCAGATCGGTCCGGTACTGATCGTCGTACTTGACGATCGGCGCGACGGTGTCCTCGTAGAACGACCGCACCTCCTCGGGATGCGAGGCCAGCACGCGGAACAGCAGGCGGTACGTGCCGGTGCCGATGTCCTCGGCGATCGGCGCGTCGGACTGCCGCAGGACGTCGAGCACGAGCTCGGCCTCCTGGATGCCGCGCGTGAACTCACCCGGGTCCGCATAGAACGACGACAGACCCACCGTGCCGTGCCGCTGCAGGCGCGTCGCGAGCTTGCGCGCGGTCTCCAGCGTCATCTCCGGTGCGTCGTCGCCACCCGCCGCCGGCAGGAGCGCATAGACCCGGCCGTCCATGTGCTGGGCCAGGGCGCCGGGGAACTCCTCGGCGATCGTGGCCACCACGTGGCGCGGACGGTCCGTCTTCAGTTCGGCGCAGAGGATCACTGCCCCTCGGGAGAGGTCGCACCCAAGCCGTCCGGCTCGGCGCACGATCTCCCGCGGCTCCAGGTCGGGCCTGGAACGCAGGTCCTCCAGGAAGGAGCCGCGCAGGTTCTGCTCGACCTCTTCCTTCGCCTCTTCGACTGCCACCTCGGTGAGCGATGCCACCGCGGCCAGGTGCAGGTACTCCGCGGCGTCCGGGGACGCCGCGCCTTCGCCGGCCATGAGCACGACCGCGCCGACGAGGTCATCGCCGGACTGGATCGGGACCTCGGCCAGCAGACCGTCGGGCACTTGTGTGGGACGGTCCTTCGTCCGGTCTGCGACGTACCGCCGCACGGCGGCGAGATCGCCCGAGGACTCCTCGGGCGCCATCGCTGCCGCGCCGAGGCGCGGGACGACGATCGCCACCGGACCCCCGGCCGCTTCGCAGGCCAGCTCGGCCACGCGTGCCAGCCCCTCACCCCCGAGGACAGCATCCACCATCCTCAGGTGGAGCTGTCGGAGCCGCTCGAGGAGCGACCCCTCGCTCGCGGCGCCGCCCTCAGGGGCGGCGCCGCGACCGGGGCGAGGAGCGGCAGCGTCACCATCGTGTGCTGCCGCTCCGGCCATGTTCTACGCGGCGCTCGCGGCGCCGGGATGGGACTGCAGGATTTCCTCGCCGGCTTCGCCGGTCCGGACCCTGTACGCCTCGTCGACGGGAAGGACGAACACCTTGCCGTCACCCACCGCGCCGGTCCGGCCGTGCTTGAGGATCGTGTCCACGATCAGCTGCACGTCCTTCTCAGCCACAACGCACTCCAGCTTGATCTTCGGCCGGAGGTAGTTGGTGAGCTCCGCCCCGCGGTAGCGCTCGGTGATCCCCTTCTGGCGACCCGAACCCTTCACCTCGGTGATGGTCAGGCTCGGGAAGCCGAGCTCGAGGAGCTCGGTGCGGATGGGTTCGAACGCCTCGTGGCGGATGTAGGCAACGACGATCTTCATGTTGCCGGGACCTCCTTGCTGGTCGGGGCGGCACTCGATGTCGGCACGCCCAGGGAGGGCGAGTAGCCGATGAGCTCAGGCGCCGGAATGAACTGCTCGGGGTACCCGTACATGCCGTGCTCGGTGATGTCCAGCCCGGCATCCTCTTCTTCTTCGGTCACACGCAGGCCGTACGTCTTCTTGATGATGAAGAACGTCAGGTAGCTGAGCACGAACACGAAGCCGAAGGTGATGCAGAAACCGACCACCTGGGCAATCAGCTGGTCGAACGACCAGCTGTAGAACAGACCGCCGTCGGGGCTGCCGAACGCGTTGTACTGCGCCAGGCGCGGCGCGGTGAACAGACCGCACGCGATCGTGCCCCAGACACCGGCCAGACCGTGGACGGTGAGCACACCGACCGGATCGTCGACCTTCTTGTCGATCAGGGCGACGAAGATGGGAACCATGCCGCCGGCGACGAGCCCGATCGGAATCGCGGCCCAGGCCTCCACGTAGCCCGAGGGCGCCGTGATGCCGACGAGCGCGGCGATCGCGCCGTTGCCCGCCATGCCGATGTCGATCGTCTTGCTCATCAGGAACGAGACGAACGTGCACGCAAGGACGCCACAGGCGGCCGCGAGGTTCGTGACGACGATGATCTCCGGGAAGCGGCCGTCCAGCGCGCTGAGCGCCGTACCGCCGTTGAACCCGAACCACCCGAGCCAGAGGATGATCACGCCGAGGCCGAACAGGGGCATGTTGTGCCCCGGAATGGCGCGCGGCTTGCCGTCCGGGCCGTACTTGCCCTTGCGCGGGCCGAGCAGGAGGAGGGCCGCCAGGGCGCCGGTGGCGCCGATGAGGTGGACCGCCGTCGAGCCAGCGAAGTCCTGCATGCCCACGATGCCCAGACCGAGCCAGTCACCGTTCTGCAGGAACCCGCCGCCGAACACCCAATGGGCGCCGATCGGGTAGATGATCGTCGAGAAGACGATCGCGTACATGACGTAGACGCCGAACTTGATCCGCTCGAGCGTGGAGCCCCAGACGATCGCCAGAGAGACCGCGCAGAACGCGAACTGGAAGAAGAACTTCGCTTCGACCGTGACGTCGAAGATGCCCATGACCGGGAAGGCCGTCGCGGGATCACCGAAGTCGCGCAGGAGGAACCCTGTTCCACCGATGACGTTGAAGCTGTCCCACGCCGGTGCGCCGAACGCGAACGCAAAACCAACAGCCCAGAAGCCGAGCGAGGCGATTGAAAGATTCACCAGGATCTTGGCGACGAGCGTGCCGGCGTTCTTGCCACGCGAGAAGCCCAGCTCCAGCAGGAGGAAGCCCGCCTGCATGAAGAAGACCAGGCAGGCCGCGACCATCACCCAGAGGGTGTTCAGGCCAGCAGACTGCGTAAACAGGCCGTTGCCGGCCGCTTCAAGCGTGTCTGCCGAGGCAATCCCCGGCGCGATCAGCGAAACCGCGATGCCGGCCAGGGTGGCTGGCAGTGCACGGGTCGCAAGGGTACGTCTCATGCATCCTCCTCAGTCGAGTGCACGCAAATCGTGCTCTGAGGAGGACAGAGGGTCTTTAGCCGCGTGTCGAAAGATCCCCAGAGGCGGTTCGCCACGCGGTCCCAGCCCCGGTTTCGTGCCTCTCACGTGTACGCGTGGAACGTTTGCGCCCGACATGTGGGAGAACGCGGCACCCGGACGTTTTGTCCAAATGGACAAGGTGGAGCCTGCGGCACGGGCGTAGGGTTTGCCGTTCACGAGTACGAACGCAGCGAGTTCCAGTCCCTAGGAGGACCCTTCCCGCCCATGTCAGGACTTCGTCAGCAGAACGTGACGGCCGCACAGTGGAGCGCCAACGGCGCCGCGTTCGGTCCCACCGACCTCACCATCCCCAGCAACAACGTCTTCGGGGAGCTGGTCTTCAGCGTCGACGTGCAGCGCCAGCTGCTGCCCAAGGACGTCTTCAAGAAGCTCCAGACGACCCTCGCCGACGGCCTGCCGCTCGACCCGGCGCTCGCCGGCTCCGTCGCCCAGGCCATGAAGGAGTGGGCGCTCGAGAAGGGCGCGACGCACTACTCCCACTGGTTCCAGCCGCTCACCGGCTCGACCGCCGAGAAGCACGACTCCTTCTACAACCCGACCGGCACCGGCGGCGCGATCGCGGACTTCTCCGGCAAGGAGCTCATCCGCGGCGAACCGGATGCCTCCTCCTTCCCCAACGGCGGCCTGCGCGCGACCTTCGAGGCCCGCGGCTACACCGCGTGGGACCCGACGTCGCCGGCGTTCATCACGCCGAACCCGAACGGCGCCACGCTGACGATCCCGACCGCGTTCGTGTCGTGGACCGGCGAGGCGCTGGACCACAAGATCCCGCTGCTGCGCTCGATGGACGCCCTCTCGAAGGCGGCAATCCACGCTGTGCGCCTCTTCGGTGACACGGAGTCCAAGCGCGTCTTCACGACCGTCGGCGCCGAGCAGGAGTACTTCCTGATCGACGAGCAGTACTACTTCGAGCGCCCCGACCTCCTCGCGACCGAGCGCACGCTGTTCGGCGCCAAGCCGCCGAAGGGCCAGGAGCTCGACGACCACTACTTCGGGGCGATCCCGGAGCGCGTGCAGGCGTTCATGTTCGAGTCCGAGCGTGAGCTCCAGCGCCTCGGCGTGCCGGTCAAGACCCGCCACAACGAGGTCGCGCCGAACCAGTTCGAGATCGCGCCGCTGTTCGAGAACTCGAACCTCGGCTGCGACCACCAGCAGATCATCATGCAGACGCTGAAGAACGTCGCCCGGAAGTACGGGCTCGTCGCGCTGCTGCACGAGAAGCCCTTCGCCGGCGTCAACGGCTCGGGCAAGCACAACAACTGGTCGATGGGCACCGACACCGGCGTCAACCTGATGGATCCGGGTGACACGCCGAGCGAGAACCTGCAGTTCCTGTTCTTCTGCACGGCCGTCATGAAGGCCGTCAAGAAGCACCAGGGCCTGCTGCGCGCATCGGTCGCGACGGCCGGCCAGGACCACCGCCTCGGCGCCAACGAGGCCCCGCCGGCGATCATCTCGATCTTCCTCGGCGCGGAGCTGACCGAGGCGTTCGCGGCGATCGAGTCCGGCGTGCCGGTCGACGCCGGCGAGGCGGGCTTCCTGGGCCTCGGGACCGAGGTCCTGCCGAAGCTGCCGCTGCACGGCGGCGACCGCAACCGCACCTCGCCGTTCGCGTTCACCGGCAACCGCTTCGAGTTCCGCGCGCCGGGCTCGAACATGACGGTCGGCTTCGTCAACGCGGTGCTGAACACCATCGGCGCCGAGGCGCTCGAGGAGATGGCCACGGAGCTCGAGGCGAGCCTTGAGAGCGGCACGCCGTTCGAGGAGGCCGTCACGGCCGTCATCAAGGCCCACTACGTCGCCGACAAGGACATCGTGTTCGACGGCGACGGCTACAGCGACGCCTGGCAGGACCTGGCGGCCGAGCGCGGCCTGCTGAACCTCCGCACGACGCCCGACGCGCTCCCGGAGCTCATCTCCGAGACGAGCATCGCGACGTTCGAGAAGTACGGCGTCCTCACGAAGCCCGAGGTCGAGGCCCGCTACGAGGTCTTCACCGAGCAGTACTGCACGAAGCTGAACATCGAGGCCGAGACGGCCGCGCTGATCGCCCGCACGCAGATCCTGCCGGCCGGCCTGAAGTACCTGGCCCTCCTCGACGAGGTGCCCGGTACCGGCGCAGCCTCGCTGAAGGAAGAGGCCGAGACGCTCGTCGACGACCTGGTCATCAAGATCCGGGCGCTCGAGGCGGCGAACGCCGGCCACCCCGAGTCCGACGGTCTCCTCGCCGAGGCCACGTACCTCCGCGACGACGTGCTCGGCGCGTACGCCGAGGTGCGTGAGCTGTCCGACGCGCTCGAGGCGATCGTGCCGGACGACTACTGGCCGCTGCCGCGCTACTCGGAGATGCTGTTCATCAAGTAGCCGGGCGCACGCCCACACGCTGGACCGGAGGCCTCGCAATCGCGGGGCCTCCGTCGTTCTACGCGGTGTGCAGCCGCGCGTTGCCCTTGAAGGCGACGACCCGGTTGCGCCCGCCGGCCTTCGCCGCGTACATCGCGCGGTCGGCGCCGAGCATCAGCGCGTCGGGCGTCATGCCTGCGGCAGGGAAGGCGGCGACGCCCACGCTCACCGTCAGTGGGCTGTCGAAGGCGCGCATCCCGTCCTCGACGGCCGCCCGGACGATCTCCCCGAGGACGTGGCCGCCGGTGCGGTCGACGCCGGGAACCACGAGGGCGAACTCCTCGCCGCCGATCCGCGCGTAGCTCGCGACGCCGGCGCTGGCCTGGCGGACGATCTCGGCGACTTCGCGCAGGGCGCGGTCGCCGGTCGCGTGGCCGAAGCGGTCGTTGACGTCCTTGAAGTCGTCGATGTCGAATGAGATCACGGCACAGGCCGACTGGGCGGCCGCCGCGTGGACGATGGCGTCCTCCAGCGCGGCCTCGAACGCGGCGCGGTTCGGCGCACCGGTGAGGACGTCGGTCAGCGCCGCGCGCCGGAGGTCGCCGACGGCCGTGATCACGCGGACCTTCAGCGCGTAGACCAGCCCCGTGACCACCGCCACGGCGCCGACGACATCAGCCCACCAGCCGAGCTGCTCGCCGTGGGGAAAGAAGCCGACGAGGACCACGGTGTATGTCGCGACGAAGAAGGCGAAGGTGAGGACGACCTCACGTGCGCGCACGAAGAAGGCGGCGCCGACGAGGGGCCAGAGGTAGTAGAGCGGGGTCGGACGGGTGGATTCGACGACGCAGGACCCGATGCCGACGAACGCGATCCCGAGGACCGCGACCGCGAAGAAGGCGAGGGCGGGCGGCCTGCGCGTCAGCGCGAACGCGACGGCGAGGGCGGTCTCGGCCACGAGCAGACCGAGCAGCACCTCGTGCGCGAGTGGAGCCGGCGCGGCCTTCCCCGTGGCCATCGACAGCGCGACCATCACCGCGCCGAGAGCGAACATCCCCGCGGCGACCCAGCGCATGAGCCCGACCGTCCGGTCCCGGTCATCGCGTGCGCCGCCCGCGAACGGGTTGGTGAACGGATAGCCATCGAGCGGCAGACGCATTTGCTGCTTGCATCGACTGCCGCAGGCCCGCCCTGTAGGCGGTTTGGCCCAACGTTCACGAAAGTGGGGATGCCCTGCGCGTAAGCCGTCCGCAAGCGCTGCCTCGTGGAGGGCATGGGAACGCTCGCAGAGAAGCACGGCACCTCCGCCTTCGCGCGGGAGGACATCGAGGACGCCCGGCGGCGGCGGCCCGCGGTCGAGCTGCACGACTACGCGGCGGCCCGGAATCTGGAGTTCCACGGGCGCCAGCAGCTCGCCGGCTTCCGCATGGCGCTTCCGCACTTCCGGGAGGAGATGCACAACGCGATGCGCGGGGTCCTGCCCGGCGGGCGGTTCGGCGTGCTGCTGCACCAGGTCATCCGGACCCACGGTCCTGAATCCCCCGCGATCCAGGGCACATTTCACGCCGTGCGCCCGAGCTCTCCGGAGCCGTTCTGGAAGAGCTTGGTGCCGGACCGGACCGACATCCCCATCATCGGGAACTTCCTCGACCCGCCGACCGATGACACCCCGCGGGTGGCGTTCGACCAGGCCGGAGCATGGGCGCCGACGACGACCGCGGCGACGGCCGTGCCGGAGACTGCCGCGCCGCTTCCGCGCTGCGTGTTCCTCCAGACGGGCCGTACCGCGCGCTTCGCCGGCAAGGACGTGCGCGATCTGGCCGAGCTCGGCGCGCCGGGCTGGCGCGCGCATCCGCTCGCGTCGACGTCCGTGGACGAAGGCGTGCTCGAGCGGCTCATGGCCAGGCCTGGGCGCGGCGTCCTCGACGCGCTGCGCGTCCCGTGGGCCGAGGTCCGGGTCGACCACGGCATGCTCACGGTGCGACGCAACGGGTACGTCACGGACCCGGCCGAGCTCGACGGGTTCGCGCAGCTCACCTGTCGGATGGCCGACGCGCTGCGCGACGCCTGCCTCGCGGGCGTGCCGCCCGAGCCGGCCTGGCCGGAGCCCCTTCCCCGGTGCCCGTGGGAGATCGACGACGCCGCCGTGACCGAGCCATCCGTCGCCGCAGGATGGTCGGCCGACTTCCGCGACTACGCCCAGCGCCACGGCCTCACGCTCGAGGACCCTGACGCATGGCGGCGGCTACACCCCTCGCTGCCGGTCCCCGGTCGCGTGCTCGCGGTCGCGCGTGCGGCTCAGGGCATGCGCGTGCTGTTCACCACCGACGTCCCCCTGGTCGCCACCCGGGCGGTCCGGGGCGCCATCGCCTACGCCGTGCCCGAAGGGACCCCGGACACCCCGCCGGGCGGATTCCGGCCCATGGGCCTGAGCACGACGGTCTCGGTGACAGGGGGCGTCGCGATCGCGTGGACGCACCGGTTGCACGGCTACACGCGCGAGGCCGACGACCTCGTGCCGGCCTGTGTCGCCGCGGCGCACGCCGCCGGGATTCCGGTGCCGGCGGCGTAGCGTCAGGCGGCGCGCGGGCGCTGCGCAGCACCCCGCGTGGCGAGCACCCGGGCCAGCGCCTCGACGACCGCCTCGTCGAACTGCGAGCCCGAGCACTCCCGCAGCTCCGCGAGCGCGACCATCGCCGGCACGCCCGGACCGTGGGTCACCGACTCGAAGGCCTCGGCCACCGCGATGATTCGCGCCGGCAGCGGGATGGCGTCACCGGCGAGCCCGTGCGGATAGCCGGTCCCGTCCTGGCGCTCGTGATGGGCGGCGACCCACTCGCCCAGCTCCGCGATCCCGCATGCGGCGAGCACCTCCAGGCCGATCTGGACGTGGCGCTCGACGAGCTCACGCTCCTCGGGGGTCAGAACGTGCGCGGTGGCCAACAGCTCGTCGGGAACGCCGAGCATCCCGACGTCGCGGACGACGCCGGCGAGCCGGACGCGGGGGACGAGGGCGGCGTCGACTCCCATCTCCTCCGCGATCGCGCCCGCCATCTCCCCCACCTCGCGCGAGCGGTGATGCTCGCCGTAGCGATGCATGTCGAGCCGCTCCGCCAGGCGAAGTGCCGTCTGCGCGCCGGCGTCGGCCTGCAGCGCCCGCTCCTGCTCGGCGACTCCGAGCAGCCGCTCCGCGCTCTCGTCGTCGGCGACCACGCGATTGCGGCCGGACTGCTTCGCCGCGTACAGGGCGCGGTCCGCGGCGAGGAGGACGGATGACGGCGTGTCGCCAGAGGCGGGGAAGCCGGCGACGCCGATGCTCACGGTGAGCGCCGGCTCGCCGCCCTGCGTGTCCCGCTCGATCGCGACGCGGATCTCCTCGGCCAGGAGCCGCGCGCTCGCGAGGTCCATGTCTGGAGCGACGATGGCGAACTCCTCACCACCGACCCGGGCGAGCAGCCCACGCTCCGCGAGGCACGCCTCGAAGATCCGCGCGGCCTCGCGCAGGGCCTCGTCCCCGGCGGGATGACCGTAGAGGTCGTTGACGCGCTTGAAGCGGTCGAGGTCGAGCGAGATGACGGCGCAGACCCCGCCGTCCTCTCGGGCCCCATCCAGGTGCTCGTCCAGCGCCCGCTCGAAGACCGCGCGGTTCGCGATGCCCGTCAGCGAGTCCGTGTCGGCCAGCGAGCGCAGGCGGGCGATCAACCGGACGATCCGGTCCTTCAGGAAGAAGACGAGCGCGGTGGCGACGCCCATCGCCGCGACGATGTCGATCACCCACTCCCGCAGGAACGGGTTGTCTCCGAAGACCAGTACCAACGTGCCGAGGTAACACGCGACGAAGACCACGAACAGGAACGCCACCTCGCGCCGTTGCCCGAAGAAGGCGGCCGCCAGCAGCGGCCACATGTAGAACATCGCGACGGGGCGGAGCTCGGGCGTGGTCGCAAGCGCGCCCGTGACGACGATGACGCCGAGCAGCGCGTACGAGAGCATCATGATGTCGGGCGGCCGGCGGACGAGCACCATCGTGATGGCCAGCAGCGCCATCAGCCCGACGAACGCGAGGTTCAGGTTCCGCGTCAGGGGGTCGGCGCTCGTATGCCCGGCGGTGTGGGCCATGAGCAGCGTGATCGAGCCCACGCCGTAGAGCAGGATGCAAACGATCCGGATGAGGGTGCGCGTCTCCTCGCGCGCGCTCGTGGGCGAGGTCGCGAACGGGTTGGTGAACTCGTATCCGTCGAACGGAAGGCGCATCTCCCAAGGGAAATCGTCTGTCTCACCTCCGCGGTTGAGCGCAGAGCGCAGGTCCCGACCAATGGCGGGCACCAACCTTGCCACAGTCATGTCAAGGTTGGTCGAGCCCTTGCTAGCATCGCGGTATGCGCGACTTTCTCCAGGCAGTTCGCGAGCGGGTCGTCGTGTTCGACGGCAGCATGGGCGCCACGCTCGAGGCGTTCGATCTCTCGCTCGAGGACG
>JAEMSV010000255.1 GCA_016462625.1 Solirubrobacteraceae bacterium
GGGTGCAGATCGGGGGCGTTGGACTGGAACGCGACGATGCTGCCCTCGAGCGAGGATGAAGGCGCGCCCGACACGATGGACCCGGTGCGGACGGGCTCGTCGGCGCCCCTTGGGCTGAGGCTGGCCATCCCGGTGACGCTCAGCGGCGCGGCACTCGCGGACCCTGCGCATGCCAATAGTGCGATCGAAGCCGCGCCTGCGGCGCGACGAACCGTCTTGACCATGGGTGCGATGTCCCCCCGTACTGCTTCGACGGCCGATCCCCCCCGGACCGGCCTGAACCAGGCGAGCCTATAGATCTCGGGTTGGTGCGGCAACCCGACGTCAGGCGCTGAGCGTGAGCTTGCGCGGCCCGCCGCGGAACCCCAGTTCGATGAGGACCGGCTCGAGGTCGGAGCCGACGACGGGCTCGCCGTCGATGCGTTCCAGCGAGAGCTTCAGGGTGCCGCGGTCACGGACGAAATCGGCGAGCGCCTGGAGCGCGGCCGGCAGCCGCAGATCCTCGCGATCGACCAGGACCACGAGGCCGCGGCCGCCGCGTTCGACGTAGACGACGGGTTCCGCGCCGGCCAGCACCACGTAGGCGCCCGCGACGCGCGCCGGCCGCCTGCGCTCGTCGTCGGCGCGCTTGGGCCATGGCAGCGCTGCGCCGTACGGCTGCGCGGGATCGGTGGCGGCGAGCACGAGCGCGGGCGCTTCGGCCGCTTCGCGCGCGGCCCGAAGCCGCTCGACCGCGCCGGGCAGGGCGAATTGCGCGCCCCCGAGCCCCTCGACGAAGTAGCCGCGGCGGCAGACACCGAGGGTCTCGAGCGCGGTGAACGCGTCGTAGAGCGAGGAGAATCCGCCGGGGATCCCCTCGGCAAGGACCTGCTCGCGCGTGATCAAGCCGTAGCGCTCGAGCAGCAGCTCGGCGATGGTGCGGCGCTGCTGACCGACGTCGGGCTGGGTGCGGAAGATCGTCGACGTGAGGCTCCAGCGGCCCTGGACCGTCGCACCGGCACCGGCTCCGCGGCGCGACCCGAAGCGCCGGGAGGTGGGCCGCCGCCCGCTGGCCGCACGCGTCTTGGCGAGCGTGAGCCGCGGGGCGCGCAGCGGGGCGAACGCGTCGTTCGTCGCCTCGCCCGCCCAGACGAGGTCCCAGAGTCCTTCCTGGATCTCCTCGGGCGTGAACGGCAGCCCGGCGAGCAGGTCGGTGAAGAAACAGGGCGAGGTGATGAGGCGCTCGCGGAGCTGATCGTGGATCGGCTCGGCCGGACGTTCGGACTTCGATGCGGGGGGACCGATCGCCTCGGCGTCGTCGCGGAAGTAGAGGGCCACGCGGCCGCTGTTGCGCCCCAGTGCTCCGGCGCCGACCCACACCACTTCGCCGGACGCGCACAGCTGATCCATCCACGTTGGGGAATACGCGCCCGTGCGCCGCGGGAGGATCTCCTTCTCCCACACGTCGGCCGGCAGCGCGATGCCCTGCAGGGGGACGAGGACCTCGCGCAGCCGGTCGATCCCAGCGCCGGTCTTCGGGTGGCGGTCGACGCCCTGCCACGAGGGAAGGAAGGTCGCGAGCGCGCGCTGGTCGGCGGGTTCGATCTCCTTGCGCAGCGCCGCGAGCGAGGCCCGGCGCAGGCGGCGGAGCACCTCGGGGTCACACCACTCGCGCTCCGACCCGCCGGGGCGCAGCTCTCCGCGGACCACGTGGCCGTCGCGCTCGAGTTCGGCGAGGGCCGAGGACGGATCGACCTTGTACCGCGCCCGCAGCTCGTCGGTCGTGAACGGCACGTGGGTGCGGGCGTACCGGTGCACGAGCCGGCGCAGCGCGTCGGTCACGTCCGCAGTGAAGGCCTCCGGCAACCCGCCCGGCGGGACCGCGCCCAGCGCGTCGCGGTACAGCCCTGCGTCGTCGGCGGCCACCCAGCGCTCCTCACCGGCGACCCGCAGCCGGATCACGCGGCGTTCGCCCTCGAGGATCTTCAGCAGTCCCGCCGGGTCGACCCCGGGGAGCACGCGCGCGGCGATCTCGGCCTCGGTCAGGTCGCCCAGGCGGCGCAGCACGTCGGCGAGTGCGTCGCTCGTCTCGGCCCGGGTCCGATCCGAGCGGTGCTGCAGATCGTCCTCGACCTGCTCGAGCGCGCCCGGGTCGATGAGGTCGCGCAGCTCGTCCTGGCCGAGCAGCTCGCGCAGGAGGTCGCGGTCGAGGGACAACGCGGCTGCCCGCCGCTCGGCGTTCGGAGTGTCGCCCTCGTACATGTACGTCGCGACGTAGTCGAAGAGCAGTGACGACGCCATCGGCGAGGCCATCGGCGTCTCGACCTCGACGAGCGTCAGGTCGCGCGAGTGCAGGCGCGTGAGGATGTCCTTCAAACCCTCCACGTCGAGCACGTCGCGCAGGCACTCGCGGTAGGTCTCGAGGATGATCGGGAAGTCGGCGTAGCGCTTGGCGACCTCGAGCAGCGACTGGGACTTCAGCCGCTGCTGCCACAGCGGCGTGCGGCGGCCGGGGTACGCGCGCGGGATGAGCAGCGCCCGACCGGCGTTCTCGCGGAAGCGCGCGCCGAACAGCGCACTGCCGCCGAGCTCGCCGACGACGATGTCCTCCAGCTCGTCGGGCTCGACGAGGAACCACTCCGCGCCCGGGGGCTCATCCGCGTCGGGGAGGTGGACGATGATGCCGTCATCGGAGTAGATCGCGTCGGACTCGAGCCCGATCTGGTCGCGGATCCGGGCGCTGATCGCCAGCGACCATGCGGCGTGGACGCGCCCGCCGAACGGCGTGAGCACGCAGACCCGCCAGTCGCCGATCTCGTCGCGGAAGCGCTCGACGACCACGGTGCGATCGCTCGGCAGCACGCGCGTGGCGTCCTGCTGCTCGCGCAGGTACTCGAGGAGGTTCTTGGCCGCCAGCTCGTCGAGGTCGTACTCGGCGCGCAGCGTGGCGGCGTCCTGCTCGACTGCCCAGCGGCTGAACGCGCCGATCGCCTCGCCGAGCTCGCGCGGCCTCCCGACGGAGTCGCCACGCCAGAATGGGACCGCACCGGGCGCGCCGGGCGCGGGGGTGACGATGACCTTGTCGCGGCCGATCTCCTCGATCCGCCAGGTCGAGGCCCCGAGCAGGAACGTCTGGCCCGCGCGCGCCTCGTAGACCATCTCCTCGTCGAGCTCGCCGACGCGGCGGCCGTCGGGGAGCGTGACGGCGAACAGCCCGCGGTCGGGGATCGTGCCCGCATTGGCGATGGCGAGCTGGCGGGCGCCCTTGCGGGCGCGGATGGTGTTCGCGACGCGGTCCCAGACGATCCGCGCGCGCAGGTCGCCGAACTCCTGCGACGGGTAGCGGCCGTCGAGCATGTCGAGGACGTTCTCGAG
>JAEMSV010000256.1 GCA_016462625.1 Solirubrobacteraceae bacterium
CCCTCCCCCTCGCCCCCCAGACCAACGGAGACACCCCATGATCCGCATCCTGTTCGTCGACGACCACCCGGCGCTGCGCGCGGGCCTCGAGGCCGTCCTGCGCTCCGAGCCCGGCCTCGTGCCAGTCGGCGCCGCGAGCGGGGAGGCCGACGTCTGGCCCATCCTCGAGTCGACGCGTCCTGACGTCGTGCTGCTCGACTACCACCTGCCCGGCATCGACGGGATCACGCTGTGCCGGCAGATCAAGCGCGTGATGCCGCCGCCCGCAGTCGTCGTCTACAGCGCATACGCCGATGCGAAGCTCGCGATCCCGGCGCTGCTTGCGGGGGCCGACGGGCTCGTCCACAAGAGCGCCCCGGCGCCGGAACTGTTCGACGCGCTGCGCCGTGCGTCCCGCGGCGAGTCGGCGCTGCCGCCGATCGGCCGCGAGCAGATGGAGGACGCCGCGGGCCGGATCGACCCCGAGGACCTTCCGATCCTCGGGATGCTCGTCGAGGGCACCGACCGCGCGGACATCCCCGGGACCCTCAACCTCGAGCCCGGGGAGTTCGCGTCACGCCTCGACCGGATGATCGGCGCGCTCCGCGTCGAGGTCGCTGCTCGCGGTTGAGCCGCTGATGGCGCCCTTGAACTCGCGCATGCCGTTGCCGAGCTGACGCCCGACCTGCGGGAGCTTCTTGGGGCCGAGCACGAGGAGCGCGATCACCAGCACGATGCCGAGCTCCATCGGTCCGATGCCGGGCATTACGCCGGCTTCTTCGTGTTGACGCCGTCCGGGTTGGGCGTGCGCTTGCTGACCTCGGCGAAGTCATAGAGCTTGCCCTTGCCCTTGCCGGGCTTGCCCAGGCCGAAGCCCAGCTTGCCGATCGCGGCGACGGCGTCCTCGATGTTCGTGAAGTCGTAGAGGCTGTACGCCCGGTCGTTGCCGAGCTTGCCCAGCGACTGGAGCGCGAGCGCGCGGTGGACCGCCTCGACGCCCATGATCTCGGCGGAGTACCGCGCGAGGTCGGCCTGGCCGGCCTGCGCGAAGGCGGTGACGCCGATCAGGTACGCGTTGACGAAGACCTGATCGCCCGCGACCAGGCCCTTCAGCACGCTCTCGTCGCTCTTGAAGAGGGCGTCGGGAACCCAGATCTTCGTCGTCGCCGGCTTCGCGCCGTTCGCCGTGAGGAACTGGTAGTGCAGGAGCTCCTCGCGAGCCGCCGCCTGGATGTTCTTCTTGGTCGTCCGGTCGAAGTCGACCTTCTCGACGGCGAGCGTGTTGACGATCGTGGCCAGCACCTCGGCCGTGGCTGCGACGTTCAGGATCGTCTGCGCGTCGTTGGCGGCCATGGCGCGGGTCGGCAGGCTCAGGAGCCCAAGGCCCCCGATGGCAGCGGCGGCGCCACCGACGAAGCGGCGGCGGGTGGCGGCTGTCTCCCCCGCGTGCAGGCGGTCGACGGCGTCGGCGATCATGGGATGTGGGTCAGCGTTCATGCCCCGTGCTTCTGCCCCCGGCTGTCCGGCGGTTCGCGACATGGCGCGGAGGCGGGGGTTCAATCGTCAGCGGAGTTGGCGCGAAAAAATTGGTTTGAACCACAAATCGGGGACCCCGCCGTAGGTGCGAGCGACTGGTATCTCCGACCCGCAAGGACCTGCCAATGCACCTCCCTGACGGATTTCTCGATCCGGGCGTCGCCGCCGCCGCCGCGGCGGTCTCGGCCGGCGCCGTGACGTACGGCCTGCGCCGCACCGGATCGGTTCTCGACGAGCGCACCGCGCCGCTGCTCGGCGTCACGGGCGCGTTCGTGTTCGCCGCGCAGATGCTGAACTTCCCCGTCGCCGGCGGGACGAGCGGGCATCTGCTCGGCGCCGCCCTCGCGGCCGCGCTGGTCGGCCCGTGGGGTGCATGCGTCGTCCTCTCGGTGGTGCTCACGCTGCAGGCGTTCCTGTTCGCCGACGGCGGCGTCGCGGCGCTCGGCGCCAATGTCCTGAACATGGGCGTGATCGGCGGGCTGGGCGCGGGCGCCGTCCTCCTGATCGGCCGGCGCGTGCTCCCGCAGACGCGCCGGGCGCTGCTCGGCACCGCGGCGGTCGCCGCGTGGCTGGCGGTGGTCCTGAGCGCGGTCGCGTGCGCGGTGGAGCTCGGCGTGTCGGGCACGGTTCCGCTCGCCACCGCGCTCCCCGCGATGCTCGGCGTCCATGTCGTCATCGGAATCGGCGAGGCGGTCATCACGGTCGCCGCGCTCGGGGCCGTGCTCGCGAGCCGGCCCGATCTCGTCCACGGATGGCACGCCGCACGAGCGCCCCGCCCTCGCCCGCTTCCGATCGCGGAGGTCTGATCATGCGCCGCTTCGCCCTCCTGGCGATCCTCGTCTCGGTCGTGTTGGCCGTGGTGGTGTCCCCCTGGGCCTCGTCGAAGCCCGACGGACTGGAGAAGGTCGCCGAGCGCCACGGGTTCAGCGAGCGCGCCCGCGTCCACGACGACGCTCTGCTGCCCGAGTACACGCCAATCGCGGGCCTCGTGGGAACGCTCGCAACGCTCGCGATCGGCACCGGTGTGGCCATCGTCATCGTGCGCCGCCGGGAGGCCTGAGGTCATGGGTGCGATGTCTGCGCACGGCCTCGCCGTGGCCACGGTCGCCGGCGATCCGGCGAGCCCGGTGCACCGCCGCGACCCGCGCGTGAAGCTGCTCGGGCTCGGGGCCGTGACCCTGGTCGCCGTCTCGTCGCCCGCGACCGCGTGGCCGGTCTACCTGGGCTGCGCCGCGACGCTCGCGGTCGTGGCGGCCGTGGCACGGGTCCCGGCCGCGACGGTCTGGGCCCGCGCCCGCGTGGTGCTCCCGCTCGTCCTGTTCGCGGCCGCGTTCGTCCCGTTCGTGCGCGAGGGCCGCGTCGTCGCCGAGGCCGGGCCGTTCGACGTCACCGCGGAGGGCCTCTCGACCTTCGCGGGCGTGGCGGCCAAGACCGCGATCGGCACGGTGAGCGCGGTCCTGCTGAGCGCGACGACGCCGTTCCCCGACGTCCTGCGGGCGCTCGACCGGCTGCGCGCGCCCAGGCTGTTCGTGCTCGTGACGACGCTGACCTACCGCTACGTCTTCGTGCTCGCCGACGAGGTCCGCCGGATGCGGACCGCGATGAGCGCCCGGGCCTATCAGCCGCGCCATCTGCTGCAGACGGCGCCGGTCGGCCACGCCGCCAGCGCGTTGTTCTTGCGCGCGCACGCGCGCGGGGAGCGGATCTACCTCGCCATGGCCGCGCGCGGATTCACGGGCACGATGCCGCAGGCGTACCCGCTGCGCTGCGGGCGCGCCGATGTCCTGTTCCTCGCCGCGGCGGCGCTCCCGCTGCTGGCGCTTCGCATCGGATTTGAG
>JAEMSV010000103.1 GCA_016462625.1 Solirubrobacteraceae bacterium
GCGCTCCAGAAGTACCACTGGATCGAGAAGATCAACCACGTCCACACGCCGGGCAACAGCTCGGGCATCGTGGACGGCGCGTCGCTCGTCGTCATCGGCAACGAGAAGGCCGGCGAGGCCCAGGGCCTGAAGCCCCGCGCCCGCATCCTCGCCACCGCAGTCAGCGGTGCCGACCCGACCATCATGCTGACCGGCCCCGCGCCGGCGTCGAAGAAGGCTCTGGCCAAGGCCGGCATTACCGCCGACCAGCTGGACCTCGTCGAGATCAACGAGGCCTTCGCGGCCGTCGTCCTGCGGTTCGTCAAGGACCTGGACCTCGACATGGAGAAGGTCAACGTCAACGGCGGCGCCATCGCCATGGGTCACCCGCTCGGCGCGACCGGCGGCATGATCCTCGGCACGATCATCGACGAGCTCGAGCGCACGGGCGGCCGGTACGGCCTCTGCACGCTCTGCGTCGGTGGCGGCATGGGCATCGCGACCGTCCTCGAGCGGATCTAGGAGACACACTGATGAGTGAGAGCACGATCCGCTACGAGCGGGACAACGACGGCATCGTCACGCTGACGCTTGACGATCCGAACCAGTCGGCGAACACGATGAACGAGGCGTTCACGCGCTCGATCGTCGAGGTCGCCGAGAAGCTGACGGCCGAGGGCGACAGCCTCAAGGGCGTCATCTTCACCTCCGCGAAGAAGACCTTCTTCGCCGGTGGCGATCTCAAGGACCTGATCCAGGCCAAGCCGGAGAACGCCCCGCAGATCGAGCAGGGCCTCGACGTCATCAAGGGCGCGCTGCGCACCATCGAGACGCTCGGCAAGCCCGTCGTCTCCTGCGTCAACGGCGCGGCGCTCGGAGGCGGCCTCGAGATCTGCCTGTCGACGCACCGGATCATCGTGGTGAACAACCCGAAGATCCAGCTCGGCCTGCCCGAGGTCTCCCTCGGCCTGCTTCCGGGTGGCGGCGGCGTGGTCCGCACGGTCCGCAAGCTCGGCATCGTCAACGGCCTGATGCAGGTCCTGATGGAGGGCAAGCGCCTCCGTCCGGAGAAGGCGCTGGAGATCGGGCTCATCGAGGAGCTCGTCGACTCGCCGGACGACCTGATCCCGGCCGCGAAGAAGTTCATCGCCGAGAACCCCGAGTCGGCTCAGCCGTGGGACGTCAAGGGCTACAAGATGCCCGGCGGCCTGCCGAGCAACCCGAAGCTCGCGATGAACCTCCCGGCGTTCCCGGCCAACCTGCGCAAGCAGATCAAGGGCGCGAACTACCCGGCTCCGCACCACATCATGGCCGCCGCCGTCGAGGGCGCGCAGGTCGACTTCGACACGGCCAGCAAGATCGAGGGCCGCTACTTCGTCGACCTCGTGACCGGCCAGGTCGCGAAGAACATGACGCAGGCGTTCTTCTTCGACCTCGCGGCCGTCAACGGCGACCGCAACCGCCCGGCCGAGATCGCGCCGTGGAAGTCCGAGAAGGCCATCGTCCTCGGCGCGGGCATGATGGGCGCGGCCATCGCGTTCGTCTGCGCGAAGGCCGGCATCGAGGTCGTCCTCAAGGACATCTCGCAGGAGAACGCCGAGCGCGGCAAGGGCTACTCCAAGAACCTCGTCGACAAGGCCGTCTCGCGCGGCCGGATGACGCAGGAGAAGGCTGACGCCCTCCTCGCGCGCATCCTCCCGACGGCCGACCCGAAGGACGCGCAGGACTGCGACCTCGTCATCGAGGCCGTGTTCGAGGATCCGAAGGTCAAGGCGCAGGTCTTCGCCGAGATCGAGCCGTACCTCAAGCCCGACGCCGTCCTGGGCTCCAACACCTCGACCCTGCCGATCACCGGCCTGGCCGAGGGCGTGTCCCGCCCCGCCGACTTCATCGGCCTGCACTTCTTCTCCCCCGTGGACAAGATGCCGCTGCTGGAGATCATCAAGGGCGAGAAGACGTCGGACGAGGTCCTGTACCGCTCGCTGGACTTCAGCAAGCAGATCAGCAAGACCCCGATCGTCGTCAACGACTCGCGTGGCTTCTTCACCTCGCGCGTCATCGGCACGTTCATCAACGAGGCCATCGCGATGCTGGTCGAGGGCGTCCCCGCGCCGTCGATCGAGCAGGCGACGTCGCAGGCCGGCTACCCGGCCCCGGCGCTTCAGCTGTCGGACGAGCTGAACCTCAACCTCATGGCCAAGATCCGCAACGAGACCGCTGCGGCGCTCCAGGCGGAGGGCATCGACCTGAGCATCGATCACCCGGCGTACCAGGTGATCGACCGCATGCTCGAGCTCAACCGCGGCGGCCGTCTGGCCGGCGCCGGCTTCTACGACTACGAGGACGGCAAGCGCGTCGGCCTCTCGTCGGTCGTCAAGGAAGAGTGGGGTGGCGAGAACTTCGACATCCCGTTCGAGGACCTCAAGGAGCGCATGCTCTTCGCTGAGGCCATCGAGACGGTGAAGTGCTTTGACGAGGGCGTCCTCGAGACGGTCTCCGACGCCAACATCGGCTCGATCTTTGGCATCGGGTTCCCCGCCTGGACCGGCGGCGTCATCCAGTACATCAACGGCTACCCGCACGCCGCGGGTGCCGAGGTCGTCGGCCCGGCCGCGTTCGTCGAGCGCGCGCGTGAGCTGGCCGCCAAGTACGGCGAGCGCTTCGAGCCGCCGGCGTCGCTGGTCGCCAAGGCCGAGGCTGGCGAGACGTACTCCGACGCGGGTGAGCTCGTCGGCGCGTAGCTGACTCCGCGGCGCCAGCCGCGGCCATCACCTGAAGTTCCGCGAAGGGGCGCCCAGTGGGCGCCCCTTCTGCGTTCTCAGCGCTCCTTCAGGGTGTCGGCGACGACCGCATTCGCGTGGCCGTGGCCCATTCCGTGCTCGGTCTTGAGCATCTTCACGAGCTCCATGTGCTTCTCCAGCGGGCTGTCGCGGACGATCTGCTTCCAGTGGTCGATGGGCTGGCCGTACTTCTTCTCGATTGAGGGGAAGTACGAGGCCGGGCCCTTGGGCTTCTCGGTGGTCATGCGGGGTAGACCTGGGTCGAGGGTGGAAGTCATCGGCGTGAGAGCACGATCCCGATGGCTGCGATGAGGCCGAGCGTCGGGACGGCGCGGCGCGCTGCGGTCGGTGAGAGGACGAGCTCGAAGAGGGGGACCGGGTCGCCCGCGCGGGCCTGAAGCGGACCGAGCGGGCAGTCGCCGCCGTTCGCGGCCACGCAGGCGCCCTCGGCGATGAGGGCCGCGGAGGCGATCGTGAGTGCGCGGTCGCGGCGGCCGGTCAGCGCGCATCGCCAGACGTGGGCGATCGCGGCGAGGAAGGCGAGGGTGATCAGCGCGTGCGTGGTGCGGAGGAGCAGGGCCGGGAGGGGTAGGCGCTCATGGTGGGTCATCGCGCGCGACGCTACCGATGGGGGTGTGCGATTTGGGCGACGGCTCGCGTCGTTCAAATCACACACCCCCGCGCGGCGATGTCAGGCTGTAGCTCATGGCAGCTGAGCAAGCGATCCGCGCGACGGTCCGGGGCAGGGTCCAGGGCGTGTTCTTCCGGCAGGCGACGGTCGATCAGGCCGAAGACCTCGACATCTTCGGATGGGTGCGCAACGACGACGACGGCGCCGTTCTCGTCCACGCCGAGGGTGATGCGGACGCGGTCGAGGCACTCGTGGCGTTCCTGCACCAGGGACCGCCCAACGCCCATGTCGAAGAGGTCGTCATCGAGCGGGTCAAGGCGGAGGGGCACGAGCAGTTCGCGGTCCGCGGGGTCAGCGCCGGCCAGTTCGTCGTCTCCGAGCACCAGGCGACGACGCGCCACTTCGACCTGCGGCTCGAGGTCGACGGGGTGATGAAGTCGTGGGCGCTGCCCAAGGGGCCGTCGATGGATCCCGCGGTGAAGCGGCTCGCGGTCGAGGTGCCCGATCACGAGGTCGGCGGGCGTGGCGACCAGGAGGGGCCGAACCGGACCATCTTCGACCGCGGGACGTACGAGCAGGGCGGGCGGGTCGCCTGGCCCGAGGCGATCGAGCGCGGGCACGCGGTCTTCGTGCTCCACGGTGAGAAGCTGCGCGGCGGGTTCGCGCTGCAGCGCACGCCGAGGGGCTGGCTGCTGATCAAGCGCAAGGACGATGAGGCGCAGCCGGGCTGGACGCTGGAGTGAGGCGCATCGGGTCGACTTGAAGTCGCTATGCGACTGAAACTCGACCCGATGCGTCGCGCAGCGCGTCGAGCACGGCCCGGGTCGACGGGCGCGCCGCGTCGGCCGTCCGGGTCGCCGCGAAGATCGACCGCAGGATCGATGCCTCGGTGATCGGCCGCACCGTCACGCCCGGATGCTTGTCCGGCAGGACGAGGCCGGGGAGCAACGTCACCGTCAGCCCGCGCGCGACGAGGGCCAGGCTCAGCTGCGCGTCGTTCGTGCGGTGGCGGATGTCGGGGTCGAAGCCGCCGTACTCGCGGCACATACGGCGGGTCATCTCGTCCCAGCCCATCTCCTCGTGGCCGGCGGTCCACGCCGAGTCCGCCAGCTCGGTGAGCGGGACCGCGTCGGGGTGGCGGCGGGCGACCGGGTGGCGGACCGGCAGACACACGCGCACCGGGTCGCGCAGGAGCGCGTGGCGCTCGACCCCGGGAGGGAGCGCGCGCGGGAGGTGCTGCCATTCGTCGGCGAGCACGACGTCGTAGTCGCCGAGGGCGAGCGCGGGCAGCGCCGGCTCGGGCTCGGCCTCGACGAGCTCGGTGCGCAGGCGGGGCGCGCTGACGGCGAGCTCCTCCATCGCCGGCATGACGATCCGCAGCGCCGCCGACTGGAACGTCGCCACGCGCGTCCGGCCGACGACCTCGCCTGCGACCGCAGCGAGATCGGCCTCTGCGAGGGCGACCCGGTCGAGCAGGGCGTCGGCGTGGTCGACCAGCACGAGCGCCGCGTCGGTCAGCCGCACGCCCCGGCCTGCGCGCTCGAGCAGGGGGACACCCGCCTCGCGCTCGAGGATCCCCAGCTGCTGGGACACGGCAGACGGCGTGAACTGCAGCGCGTCGGCGACGGCGGCGATGGTCTTGCGCTCGTGCAGCTCACGCAGGAGACGCAGGCGGCGAAGATCGAGCATCAGGTAGGAACGCTACCGAATATCCGGCATGAATCCGAACTGGTGCTGAAGGGTGGAACGGCCGATCATCCAAGTGTGCGGTCCCCCGGCACCCTCCTCATTCTCGCCTCCGGCGTCTGTTACGGCGCGATGGCGATCTTCGGCAAGTTCGCCTACGACGCCGGCGCGACGGTCGGCACCGTGCTGGTCGTCCGCTTCACGCTCGCCGCCGCGCTGTTCTGGCTGATCGTGCTCGCGGGCCGCGCCGCGCGGGCGGAGCTCCGCAATCTGCCCCGGCGCGACGTGCTGATGGCGCTCGGCCTCGGCGCGGTCGGCTTCGCGATCCAGGCGTCGTGCTACTTCGGCGCACTCGCTCGCATGGACGCGTCGCTGCTCACGCTGTTTCTCTACACCTTCCCCGCGATGGTGGCGGTCGCCGCCGTCGTCCTCGGCCGGGATCACTTCGACCGCCGTCGGGCCGCGGCGCTCGCCTTGGCCCTGGGCGGGCTCGCGCTCGTCGTGGCGAGCACCGGCCTCGGGCGGCTGGACGCGCTCGGCGTCGCGCTGAGCCTCGCCGCCGCCGTCGTCTACAGCGCGTACATCCTCACCAGCGAGCCGATCTCCGGCCGCGTGCGGCCCGATGTCCTCTCGGCGCTCGTCTGCACCGGCGCGGCCGTGACGCTCGCGATCGGTGCGATCGTGGCGGGCGATCTGCATCCGGGTGCCGTGGACCCGAGCGGCTGGATCGCGCTGCTCGCAATCGCCGTTGTCTCCACGGTCGCGGCGGTCGGTCTCTTCTTCGGAGGACTGCGCCGGATCGGCCCGACCCGCGCCTCGATCCTGTCGACCGCCGAGCCGGTCGTCACCGTCTCGCTCGCGGTCGTCGTCTTCGGTGAGGCGTTCGGCCCGCTCCAGGTGATCGGCGGGGCGCTCGTGCTCAGCGCGGTGTTCGTCCTGAACGTGCGGCGCTTGGGACGCGTCGTCGAGCCCGATGACGCGCGCGAACCCGTCCTCGTCCGGTCGTTCGGGCTCGATCACCCCGGTCTTGCCGAACCGGTCGCGGCCGCTGCAGCCGGGGTCGCCGCGCTCGGCGCCGAGCCCAAGGTCGTCCTGCTTCGGCAGCCCGTCGTGGGCCGCGCCTTCGCCCAGCGGGACCAGTGATCGGTCGGTTCTACCGCCCGGCTTCGATCGCCTCGGCCTGAAGCGCGTCCATCCAGATCTCCCAGCGCCCTGACGCCGCCTGCTTCTCATCGTGGAAGTGGTAGGGCCGGCGGCCCTCGAACTCCATCTGGCGCAGATGCGCGACGCCGCCCAGCACCGAGGCGATCCGCCGACGCGGCCAGCCCAGCGCATCCTCGACCTCGGGGAACGTCCGCGGCGTGTCGGGCGTGCGGGCGAGCTCGTCGAGCAGCGCGCCCATGAGCTGGCTGCAGCGGTCGCGGAAGCGCTCGATCTCCTCCGGCTCGTCCATGGCGCGTTGCGAGGCGTGCTCCATGCCCGAAGGTGTGTCACAGTTCCCCGGGTATGACGACCGGCATAGTCGACCCCGAGCGGCTGGGCGGCCTGGAGTGGACGCGCCGCACCCGCGGCGTGCTCAGCGGCCGGGAGCGGCGGCGGCTCCTCGGCGAGGTCGTCCGCGGGCAGGCGGCGTACGTGGCCGGCCGGGTCCGGCTGACGACCGGCCGGGTGCCCGAGGGCGCGCGGGAACTCGCGGTCGCCGACCTGCGCCCGCCCGACAGCCGCTTCGCGCGGGCCGCCGAGGAGGCGTGCCGTGAGCAGACGCCGGGCGTCATCGGCCACAGCTACCGGACGTGGGTGTTCGGCAGCGGCCTGGCGGCGCTCGACCGCGAACCGCTCGATCCCGAGCAGTTCTACGTCGCCTGCCTGCTGCACGACCACGGCATCACGCACACCGTCCCGGGCGAGGACTTCACGCTGCGCAGCGCCGAGCGGGCGCTGCGCTGTGCCCGTGACGCGGGTGTCGACCACGGCACCGCCGACGCCATCGCCGACGCGATCACCGTGCACGCCACCCCGGGGATCGCCCCCGCGGCAGACGGCGCGCTGGGGTCGTACGTCCAGGCCGGCGCGATGTACGACCTCGCAGCGCTACGCGCCGGGGACCTTCCCCGCGGCTACCGCGATGACGCGATCCGCGCGCATCCCCGCGCGGGAATCACCGCGGAGATCACGCAGGCCATCGCGGCCGAGGCGCGTGCCAATCCCGGCACGCGCTTCCACCTGCTGCACCGCTGCGGGCTGACGCTGCTCGTCCGCGCTGCGCCATTCCGCCCCCGTTAGGAGAACGCGAAGAGTTCGACCTGGTACCCGTCCGGATCGAAGACCTGGACGCGGACGAAGCCGTGGTCGTCCTGCCATTCGCTCTCGGGGACCCCCGCCGCGGCGAACCCGTCCCGTGCGCGCCGCACATCATCGCCATCCTCGAGCTGGAAGCCGAAGTGGTTCGTGCGCGGGAGCCCCGTCGGGACCGGGTCGGCGGTGCTGAGCGCCAGCAGACCGCCGGCCCCTCCGAGGATGAGCAGGTCCCCGTCGTCATGGACCCGCTCGGTCATGCCGAAGTGCTCGGCGTAGAAGGCCGCCGACCGCTCCCGGTCGGCCACCGCCAGCGAGACGTGGTTGAGGCGCATGCTCAGGCCTGCCGCGCGAGGACCTCGTCGAGGCGCTGGTACAGCTCCTGCATCCCGCTCTCCATCCCGGAGTTGACCAGGCCGTCGCGCTCCTCCGGCGTGAAGAACTGGCTGATCGTCGTGACCTTCGTACGGCCGTCGCCGAGGTCCTCGTACGTGGCGGTCTCCAGGGAGACGTACCCGGGCATACCCTCCCACTCGAACGTCTGCACGATGCGCTCGGGCGGGCTGACCTCGCGATAGGTCCCCCGGAAGGCCGTGTCGTTGCCGTCGCTGTCGACGACGAGAAACCGCCACTGCCCGCCCACGCGGACGTCCATGGTCTCGACCGTCACCGTGGTCGAGCGCGGACCCCAGTACTCGGGGATGAGATCCGGGTTCGTGACCGTCGCGAAGACGCGGTCGCGCGGTGCATCGAGGATCCGCTCGATCTGGATCTCGCGGTCCGCCGGATAGGTGACCGTGGCGGTCTTGAGCTGCTGGTCGGTCGTCATGAAGACTCCTCCTTGGTGCGTTCGAGCAGTTCGGCCAGGCGATCGAGGCGACCCTCGAGCATCTGCCGATACGTCGCCGTCCACGTCGCGATGTCGTCGAGCCTGGCCGGGCCCGTGCGGCACACGCGCGTCCGTCCCACCTTCTCGGTGGTGACGAGCTGCGCGTCCTCCAGCACCTGCACGTGCTTCTTCATGCCGGTGAGGGAGATCGCGTAGGGCTCGGCGAGCTCTGAGATCGTCGCGCTGCCACCGGCCAGGCGGGCCAGGACATCCCGGCGCGTCGGGTCGGAGAGGGCGGCGAACGTGCGGTCGAGCTGCTGCTGTTGCTGAACCATCTGGTTCAGTTTTAGCACACGCGACGCGAACGGGTCGGCGATTGGCGCAGCCGGACTCAGCCGCCGAGCTGCGCAACCGCCCGTCGGGCGGCGTCGACCTGCTCCTCCGCTGCCTCGCGCGCCGCTCGAGCCCGGGCGAGCTCGGCCGCCGCAGCGTCCTCCGCGGAACGGATTCGCGCCAGCTCGTCCTCGGCGTCGGCGAGGTCCTCGCGGGCCGCCGCGAGGGCACGCTCCCGCTCGGCGCCGTCGTCTTCTTCCTCCTCGTCGGTGGGCGCGGGCACGGCGACGAGCGTCGGCCGCTCCAGCAGCGGGATGTCCTCGGACAGCAGCCCACCGAAGCCGCCGGGCTCGACCTCACGGACCAGCCGGCCGCTGAACGCCTCGGCCTCGACGTCCTCGTCGCCGGCGGCGGCGGTGATCGTCGCCTCGGCGCGGCCGAGTGCGGTCGCGCTCACGCCCAGTTCGCCGGCCGCATCCATCAGCGCGGCCTGCGCCTCGCGCAGGACGCCCATCGCCGCCTTCCACGGCTCGCGCTCGCCGCCGCTCGCCAATGCCACCTGCGCGCTGCGGGCATCGGCGGCCGCCGACCGGAACGCGGACACGAGATCCGCGTGCCGGTGGACGAGCTGGTTGATCGCCCAAGCCGCCGCGGACGGCTTGCGGAGCGCCGCCGCCGCCTTCGCGCCCTCCTTGTCACCAGAGGCGCGAAGCGCGGCGACCAGCGCCTTGCGCTCGGTCACGAACGCGTCGAGCGGGGCGGCGTAGAGCTCCTCGGCCATGCCGCCCATCGTCGCCTACGCGCGCGCCTCCCGCCACATCAGCCACAGCGGAGGCCCGTCGGGCAGCGCGATCTCCTCGGTGACCTCGAACCCGTGGCGCTCGTACAGCGCGCGGTTGCGCTCGGAGGTCGCCTCCAGGTAGGCCGGCATTCCCGTCACGTCACAGCGGTGCAGGATGGGCGCCAGCAGCGAGCTGCCGATGCCCTCTCCCTGCCGGGACGGATCGACGCCGAGGATCGGCAGGTACCAGTGCGGCGCGTGCGGGTGGTGCTGGTCCATGACGTCGAGCCCGCGCATGACCCGCGGCAGGTCCCGGCCCCAGAGTCGGAGCAGCAGCGGGAGGAGCCGCAGCTGCATCACCGGGCCGAGGTCCCATGTGTCCGGCGGCATCCAGAGCGCCGCGCCGGAGCCTGCATGGGTGGTGTACGTCTCGTCCTGCGGGAGCGCGAGCCGCTTGAGGAACATGCCGGCGAAGAGGCGCTCGGAGCGTGCGAGCCGCGAGGACGCGTGCGGGAAGCACCAGGCGAAGACCGGATCGTCGAAGAACGCGCGGGCGAGGACCTGTGCCAGCTCCGGCGCCTGGTCGGGCAGTGCGCGGACAGTCAGATGCGAGGCCGGGGCGACGGCGGGTGAGACGGACATGCGGATGCTCCTTGGGTCGAACGAGACGGCGCCGGGTGGCGCCGCTCTCCCCAGGGACGCCGCGGCGCCCGCATCTATTCCCGGTCGACCGTGATGAGGTAGTACTCGGAGCGGATCGCGTCGTCCTGCGCGTAGAAGCGCGCGATCAGCTCGCGGAAGGCGGTGACGAACTCGTCCCACCGTCCCTGCGGCTCCAGCACCGAGCGGGCGACGACCAGCGGCCCGAACCGCTCGGTGTACTCGCGGACGGCTTCGTCGACCGACCCGAACGCGAACTCCACCGTCCGGCGCTCGATCTGCGGCGTGACGCCGGCCGCGCCGAACATCTCCTCGATGTGCGTCCGCAGGCCCCACTGCGGCGGGGTCTGCGTGCCCTCCGGCGGAGCCGGCAGGAACCCGCCGCTGAGCGCGAACATCTCACCCACGAATCCGTCGTTGACCCACGTCGTCATCGCGACGCGCCCGCCGGGGCGGCAGATCCGGACGAGCTCGGCGGCGGCGCGGGCGTGCTCGGGCGCGAACATGGCGCCGAAGGTGGAGACGACGCGGTCGAACGCCGTGCTCGGAAGCGGGAGGTCGGCGGCATCGCCCTCGAGCCACTCGACCTGGACGCCCTCGTCGGCCGCGTGGCGGCGCGCGTGCTCGAGGAGCTCGGGCGTGATGTCCACGCCGACGACCGTGGCGCCGCGCAGCGCTGCGGGGATCGCGATGGTCTGGCCGTTGCCCGTGCCGACGTCGACGAGCGTCAGCCCCCGCCGGACGCCGACCGCGTCGAGGACGACGTCGCTGATCGAGCCGAGCAATCGTGCGAAGTGGTCCCAGTCGCCCGCGGCCCACGTCGCCCGGGCACGGTCACGGGCGTCGTTTGGCCTCGCCATGCGTCGACCGTATCACCGGGGGATACTTCTCCCATGGCCTTCGTCGCTCCCGAACGCCACCTGCTCCGCGCCAAGGACCTCGCCGATCGCCGCTACGCCGACGCGCTCAGTGTGGATGACCTCGCCGCCGCAGCCGGCCTCTCGCGCGCCCACTTCAGCCGGGAGTTCCGCAAGACGTTCGGCGAGACGCCGCACGCGTATCTGCTCACGCGCCGGCTCGAGCGGGCCGCTGCGCTCCTGCGCACCACGGACCGCGGCGTCGCGGAGATCTGCCTGGACGTCGGCCTGAGCAGCGTCGGCTCGTTCACGACGAGCTTCACCCGCATCTACGGGAAGTCCCCGACCGCCTACCGGGCAGCGCATCCGCCCGCGGCGCAGATGGCGCGGATCCCGGGCTGCGTGCTGCAGTTCTACGGCCGCCCGCAACACCGCACGTTTCGAGAAGACAGCGCCGGCGAGCGGGCGTAGCTTCCCGATCGTCCAGTCCGACCGACCCGAGAGAGGACCACGATGATCCGCATCGCCACCGCCCAGCTGTGGGTGCACGACCAGGACGAGGCGCTCGCCTTCTACACCGACAAGCTCGGCATGGAGGTCAAGTCCGACGCCTCGCCGCCCGAGATGCAGGGCTTCCGCTGGCTGACCGTCGGCCCTCCCGACCAGGACGACGTCTCGATCGTGCTGATGGCGATCCCCGGGCCGCCGATGATCGACGAGCTCACGCGTGGGCAGATCGACGCGCTCATGGCGAAGGGCTTCGCCGGCACCGTCTTCCTGACGACCGAGGACTGCCGCGCCGACTACGAGGTGCTGTCCTCGCGCGGCGTGGAGTTCACGCAGGAGCCGTTCGAGGCGCCGTACGGCATCGACGCCGGCTTCCGTGACCCGTCGGGCAACTCGCTGCGCCTGACCCAGGTCAAGGAATATGTGCCGGCGTCCTGAGCCCCTCCCACCCCTGTGGAGACCTCACCCGATCAGATCGAGTGAGACGTCCCACAGGCGGCGGGCGTTGTCGGCGTCGACCGCATACGCGGCGACGCCCTTGTCCGCGCGCCGCGTGACGATCTCGGCCTCGTTGCAGTCCTCGAAGTAACGCCCGCCGACGCCCTCGAGCTGCGGCGCCGTCGCCAGCAGCACGGAGGTGGCGGCGCCCTGCTCGGGGGTCTTCGCCCGGTCGCCGACGGTGCGCTTCATGCGCTCGACGTTCTCCTCCGGCATATGACGCTGGAGGTTCGTGAAGATCCCGCCCGGCATCAGCGCGTTGGCGGTGATGCCGTCCTCGGCCCACCGCCGCGTCGCCTCGACTGCGAACAGCACGTTGGCGGTCTTCGACTGCCCGTATGCGCTCCACGGGTCATACGACCGGAACGCGTAGTGGAGGTCGTCGAAGATCACCGGCGAGTTGCGGTGCCCGAGCGACGAGACCGACACGATCCGCGCGTTGCCCGCCTCCTTCAGGGCGTCGTGCAGACCGAGCGTCAGGCGGAAGTGGCCGAGGTGGTTCGTGGCGAACTGCGTCTCGTACCCGTCGGGGGTGAGGGTCAGCTCCTGGATCGCCATGACGCCGGCGTTGTTGACGAGCACGTCGAGCGGCCCGTCCCAGGAGGAGGCGAACGCGTCGATCGAGGCGCGGTCGAGCAGGTCGAGCTGCGCGACCGCGACCTCGCGGTCCTCGGTGCCCGCGATGTCCTCGGCGGTCCGGTCGCCGGTCGCGGTGTCGCGCACCGCGATCGTGACATCCGCGCCCGCGCCGGCCAGGGCGCGGGCGGTCTCGATGCCGATGCCCGACGCGCCGCCGGTCACGACGATGCGCTTCCCGGTGAGGTCGACGCCCTCGACGACCTCCTTGGCCGTCGAGGTCGCGCCGAACTGCGTTGCGATGGCGGTCATGCGGTGACCTTCTTTCCGTGCGCGGCGACGGCGACGTCGTCCCACGCCTCCCATTCGGCGAGCCGCTTGGCGTACTCGCCCTTGATCATCTCGAACGGGCCGTCGCCCAGGAACAGGCGCAGCGGCGGGTCGTCCGCGTCGACGACGGCGAGGATCGC
>JAEMSV010000257.1 GCA_016462625.1 Solirubrobacteraceae bacterium
CGCTACGAGGTCTTCGTCGAGCAGTACGTGATCAAGACCAACATCGAGGCAGAGACCACGTTCGACATCGCCAAGACGTCGATCCTGCCGGTCGCGATCCAGTACTACAACGAGATCCAGACCTCGGGCCTCGGTCTCTCGACCGCGAGCGGTCTGAGCGAGGCACTCGTCGCGCTCGCCACTGCGATCAATGAGCTCGGCGAGGCCAACCTCGATGAGAACCACCCGACCGACATCACCGAGGAAGCCGCATACATGTGTGACACGGTGCTCCCGAAGATGCTCGCTGTGCGCGAAGCCGCCGACGAGCTCGAGCGCATCGTGCCCGACAACCTCTGGCCGCTGCCCAAGTACCGCGAGATCCTCTTCGTCAAGTAGAGGCTCGCGCGGCACTTCCGCGCCTGAGATCTGGGACCCGGCCCGTCCGGACCCGCTGCGAAGACCCCGCCTATCCCCGTGGCGGGGTCTTCGCGTTTAGTTTCCGATCATGCTCAATTCATTCAGACTCAAAGCCTTCATCGCGTGCCGGGACATCCAGCGTGCACGTGACTTCTACGTCGACACGCTCGGCTGCGGGCTGATCGAACGGACGCCGTATGCCGTCGTGCTGAATGCGGGCGGGACCGAGGTGCGAATCACGCTCGTTGACTACTTCGAACCGCAGCAATTCGTGGTGCTCGGATTCGAGGTGGGCGACGTGCGGGCCGAGGTCGCCGCGCTACGCGCGAAGGGCGTGGAGTTCCTTGAGATCTCGAGCGTCGAGCAGGACGAGGACTTGATCTACCACGTGCCGGGCGGGGGCGAGGTCGCCTGGTTCATCGACACCGAGGGCAACCAGCTCACGCTTCAGCGGACGATTTCCTAGACGTACTTCTGGGCGATGGCGCGCGCCTGACCGGCGTAGGAGTCGCCGAAGATGTAGACGTGCAGGAGGATCATCGCGAGCTGCCAGAGCGGCTTGCGTTCCTCGTGACCGGGTGCGCGGGGGAAGACCTCGTCGTATGCGTCGAAGCAGCGCTGACCAGGTCCGCCAAAGACGGTGAGCAGGGCAAGGTCGACTTCGCGGTGGCCGCCGTGGGCGACGGGGTCGATCAGGTAGGGCGTGCCGTCGGCGGCGGGGAGGATGTTGCCTGACCAGAGGTCGCCGTGGGTTCGGGCGACGGGCTCCTCGGGGCCGGCGAGCTCGGGCAGACGCGCGGCGACGCGCTCGATCAACGCGACATCGCCGACGTCGAATGCACCGCGTGCCTGTGACGCGTGCGCGAGCGGAAGCAGCCGGTTCTCGGCGTAGAACTCCGCCCAGGTGTCGCGTGGTTCGTTGGGGAGGCTCAGTTCGTTGAAGCGCATCGGCGCGTTGGCGTAGCCGCCACCGAGCACTGGCGTGGCGCCGAACTCCGGCGCGCCTGCCGCGTGAATCTTGGCGAGCCCGCGACCGAGCGCCTCTTCGCCCGCGGCGTCGAGCCGGCCGCTCTCGATCCATTCGAGGGCGAGCAGTCGTGGCGCGTCATCGTCGTCGCAGACGCCGATCACCCTGGGCGTCGCGACGCCGCCGGGTTCTCCGAGCCACTCGAGGCCGGCCGCCTCGTCGCTGAACATTCCGGGCTGGGCGGTTGGACTGGATTTGACGAAGATCGGGCCGCCGGACGTTTCAGCGCGGTACGCATCGTTGATGTCGCCGCCGGCTGTGTGGGAGACCACGTCGATGGTGAGGCCGAGCTTGGCTTCAAGCGCCGCGCGAATCGCGTCGGCCGCCATGCCTACGCCCTCTGGCCGCTGAGCACGTCGTCGAGCAGTCCGCGGCAGGCGGCCTCGACGAGGTCGATCACGTCGTCAAACCCGCTCGGCCCGCCGTAGTACGGGTCCGGCACGTCGAGGTCGTCGGGAGTGGACATCGGGTCGAACTCGCGCAGCAGTCGCACCTTGGCCTCGTCCTCATCGGTCGGCGCGATCGCCTGGAGGTCGCGGAGGTTGTAGGTGTCCGCGGCGAGGATCAGGTCGTAGTGCTCGAAGTCGCCGCCGGTGACCTGACGGGCAGTGCCTTCGATCGTGATCCCGCGCGCGGCCGCGGCGGCGACGCTGCGCCGGTCCGGCGAGTCGCCGATGTGCCAGGACCCGGTCCCAGCACTGTCGATCTCAAACAGATCCGCGACCCCGGCCTCTTCCACAAGATGCCGCATCACGCCTTCGCCGGTAGGTGAGCGGCAGATGTTTCCGAGACACACAAACAGCAACTTGGTCGGCTCTTTCTCCATGGGCAGGGATTCAAGCATCTAGGATTGCGCCCGCTGTCCACCCACCTTTTTCCAGGAGACCTTCCCCATGAAGAGCCCACGCGACTTTTTCAAGCCGCTCGCCGCAGGCGCGCCGGATCCTGTCCACGAGATCCCGTTCCCGCCCTCGCGCATGATCCACTTCTTTGATCCGTCCAACGAGAAGATGCGCGGCAAGGTGCCGGACATGGCCGCAAAGAGCGACATCCTGCTCGGCAACCTCGAGGACGCGATCAGCGCCGACAACAAAGAGGCCGCTCGCGCCGGCCTGATCGAGGTCGGAAAGACCGTTGACTTCAAGGCGACGGGCACCGGCTTCTGGACCCGCATCAACTCGCTCGACAGCCCGTGGATCCTCGACGACCTCACCGAGCTCGTCACGGAGATCGGCGACAAGCTCGACGTGATCATGATCCCGAAGGTTGAAGGCCCGTGGGACATCCACTACGCCGACCAGCTCGTCGCGCAGCTCGAGGCCAAGGCCGGCCTCACCAAGCCGCTGCTCTTCCACGCGATTCTTGAGACCGCCCAGGGCGTCGCGCACGTCGAGGAGATCGCTCAGGCGAGCCCGCGTATGCAGGGCATGTCACTCGGTCCGGCGGACCTCGCCGCCAGCCGCCGCATGAAGACGACCCGCGTCGGCGGAGGTCACCCCGGCTACACCTCGATCAACGACCCGAGCAACCCCGAGGACCTCGAGGACGGCCGCGTCTACGCCCAGCAGGACCCGTGGCACTACACGATCGCCCGCATGGTCGACGCCTGCGCCTCGAACGGCATCCTCCCGTTCTACGGCCCGTTCGGCGACATCAAGGACACCGTCGCCTGCGAGGTCCAGTTCCGCAGCGCGTTCCTGCTCGGCTGCGTCGGCACATGGTCACTCCACCCGGCCCAGATTGAGATCGCCCGCAAGGTCTTCTCCCCGCCGGTCGACGAGGTGCTCTTCGCCAAGAAGGTTCTTGAGGCGATCCCGGACGGCAAGGGCGTCCACATGATCGACGGCAAGATGCAGGACGACGCCACCTGGAAGCAGTGCAAGGTGATGGTCGACCT
>JAEMSV010000104.1 GCA_016462625.1 Solirubrobacteraceae bacterium
GGCGGCGAGATCGTCATGGCCGAAGGCCGGCACCGCTTCCACCGCGACCTGAAGGTCGCGCCGAGCTGGGGCTACGACGGCATGTCGCACCTCGGTCCGACCATCGAGGCGGTGCGCGGCGAGCGCACTCCGACGACCTTCCGCAACGCCTTCGGCCGCCACGTGCTGTGGCGTGACATCGACCGCGAGCTGCACGGTTCCTCCGACCGCGACCGCTGGGAGCCCCCGACCGTCGTCCACGTCCACGGCGCACCGAACCCGCCGGCGGCCGACGGGCATCCGATGGCGATGTTCCGGCCCGGCGAGAGCGTGACCTATACCTTCGGCACCGACATGGAGGCCACGAGCCTCTGGTACCACGACCACGCGATGGGCACCACCCGGCTGAGCCTGTACGCGGGGCTGGCCGGCGCGTTCTGGATCCGCGACGAGTTCGACACCGGTGAGCCGGACAACGCGCTGGGCCTGCCCGCGGGTAAGTACGAGATCCCGCTGATCATCGCCGACAAGCTCTTCTCTCCCGACGGCAAGCTCCAGTACCAGGGGACGCCGACCGTGGCGCGCGACAACTGGGCCGGAGGCCTGTGCGGCGACGTGATGGTCGTCAACGGGAAGGCGTGGCCGAAGCTCGACGTCGACCGCGGCGTCTACCGCTTCCGCGTGGTCAACGCCACGCAGCTGAACGACTACCGGCTCACGTTCTCCGACCGGCGGCCGTTCTGGGTGATCGGGAGCGACGGGGGACTCCTCGACGCGCCGGTCGAGTGCGCCGAGCTCGACGTCGCCGGAGGCGAGCGCTACGACCTGCTCGTCGACTTCTCAGACCTGGAGCCCGGCCAGGCCGTCGAGCTGCGCAACACGATGCGGATCTCGTGGGCGGGCCGGATGATCGGGGCAGTCCAGGTCCCGCGGGTCATGCAGTTCGTGGCGGGTGCCGAGCCTGGCGCCCACCGCACGATCCCGGCCACGCTGCGGGGAGGCGCCCGCCAACCCGCACGGCTCGCGGCGGTCGCCACGCCCGACAGGATCCGCACCGCGACGCTGAACGTCGGGCTGAACCCGAAGGTCAAGCGCTGGCTCGGGACCGGCGTGATGAACATGAACAACGTCGGGTTCTCCGCGCCGGAGATCGAGACCCCCGAGCAGGGCACGATCGAGCGCTGGGACTTCGTCAACGCCGACCTGACGATCCAGGTGCACGCGATGCACCTGCACCTCGTCCAGTTCCGGGTGCTCAGCCGCCAGGACGTGAACCTCGCGCGGTACCTGCGCGACAACCCGACCCCGACGTTCGGCAAGCGCTGGGCGCCGTCACCGAAGGGCTACCTGAGGGGTCGCATCGAAGCGCCCGCCCCGTACGAAGCCGGGTGGAAGGACACCGTCCGCTGCCCGCGCGGCCAGGTCACGAGCGTCATCGTGCGCTGGCCGACCGCCGCCGAGCTGGGCTTCGACCCCGACGCACGGTTCCAGCGCCCGGACGGCTCGACCGAGCAGGGCTACGTCTGGCACTGCCACGTCCTCGATCACGAGGACCACGAGATGATGCTGCCGATGCGGATCGTCGCGCCGGGCGCGAACGTCGACGCGACCACCGCGCGGCTGTTCTGCCTGACGCGCAGCCAGGCGACGTAGCTAGCGGTTCTCCCGCCGGATGTTGGGCTTGCGGCCCTTCAGGGTGGTCCCGCGCAGCGCGGTCACGACCATGTCGGCCGCGGCCTCCGGCACCTCGACCAGCGAAAAGCGGTCGTGGATCTGGATCGTGCCGATGTCGTTGCCCTTCAGCGGCGACTCGCCGGTGATCGCGCCGACGAGGTCCTGCGGGCGGATCTGCGCGGCGCGGCCGGCGCCCACGAACAGCCGCGTCGTGGGACCGTCGGGGCGCGGCGGGCGCTTCCCGCCGGTCGGGCCCTTCCCACGCGGAGGACCGTCCTTGCCGCGGTACCCGCCCTTGCCGCCGGGCGCCTGCGGCTTCACGCTCGCGACCGGGATGTCCTCCTGATCGTCCGGAGAGCCGCTCGCGTCGTGCGCGAGCTTGACCGCGGCGAGCGCGACGTCCATGACGTCGAACTCCTCGGCGAGCTGCTCGACGACCACGCGGAGCGGCGACAGGTCGTCCCCGAGGATCGACTCGCGCAGCGCGGCGCGGGTGAGGTCGAGCCGGCGCGCCTTCAGGTCGGCGACGGTCGGCACCTGCTGGATGTCGATCTTCTGGCCGGTCAGCCGCTCGATCGCCTTCAGCATGCGGTGCTCGCGCGGCTGGGCGAAGGTGATCGCGACGCCCTCGCGGCCGGCGCGACCCACACGACCGATCCGGTGGACGTACGCCTCGGGCGCCGCCGGGACGTCGTAGTTGACGACGTGCGTGAGCTGGTCGACGTCGAGCCCGCGCGCGGCGACGTCGGTGGCGACGACGAGCTCGGTCGAGCCGTTCTTCAGCCGCTCGACGACGCGGCTGCGCTGCACCTGGTCGATGCCGCCGTGCAGCGCCTCGGCGCGGTACCCGCGGCCGTTCAGCGTGACGGCGACCTCGTCGACCTCGGCGCGCGTCCGGCAGAAGACGATCGCGGCGCCCGGCTCCTCGTGGTCGAGGACGCGGATCAGCGCGGCGGTCTTGTTCGCGCGGTGGACGATGTACGCGCTCTGCGAGACGCGCGGCGCCTCGCCGGCCGACCGCTCGCTCACGAGCTCGATACGGACGGGATCGCTCAGGTGCTTCTTCGCGAGCTTTGCGATGCGCGCCGGCATCGTCGCCGAGAACAGCACGGTCTGCGCGCTGTCGGGTGCGCCCTCGAGGACCGTCTCGATGTCCTCGGCGAAGCCCATGTCGAGCATCTCGTCGGCCTCGTCGAGGATCACGACATCGAGGCCGCTCAGCTGCAGCGACCCGCGGGCGATGTGGTCGAGCGCGCGGCCCGGCGTGGCGACGACGACGTCGACCCCGCGCTGCAGCGCCTTCAGCTGGCGGACGATCGGCTGGCCGCCGTAGACGGGCAGGACGCGAGTGCCGAGCTCGCGGCCGTACTTGTGGATCGCCTCGGAGACCTGCATGCAGAGCTCGCGGGTCGGCACGAGGACGAGGCCGCGCGGCCCGTTGCCCTGCGGCGCTCCGTTGGGCGCGATGCGCTGCAGCAGCGGGAGCGCGAACGCAGCGGTCTTGCCGGTGCCGGTCTCGGCCTGGCCGAGCAGGTCGCGCCCGGCGAGCAGCGGGCCGATGGCCTCGCGCTGGATCGGGGTGGGCTCCTCGTATCCGAGCCCCGCGAGCGCGCGCAGCAGCTCCGGGCGGAGGTCGAGATCGGCGAAGGTCGTCGGGGTGTCAGGCGTTTCGGACAAGCCAAGGACGGTAGTGGCTCGACGCCCACTAACCGCCTACGAACGGAAGCACCACGACGCAGCCGATCGTTCCCGCGTGCGCGGGATCGAGCGCGTTGCGGACCTCACGCAACGCAATCCGGTCGAACGCCAGGGCGCTGTGGTCGGCGTAGTCCTTCGCGCACTTGTGCTGGAGCAGCACGTTGGTCTGTCCATCGATGAAGACGTTCCGGTACGGCGTCGCGATCGGGTCGTACTTCGACGCGATCTTCGTGTACGCGACACCAGGAGGCTCGGGGACGCTGTTGAGCTTCTCGATCAGCGGTGAGCCGATCCGCAGCTGCAGCATCGAGCCGGCGTTCGCTTCCAGCAGCTCCCAGAGCGCGTTCCCGGTCACCGGTGAGACCCGGCGCAGGCGCTGAGCCCAGCCCAGGAGCCCGCTGAGCGTCCCGCCGTGCGTCGGGGACGCGAGCCCGACGATCGTCTGCACGTGCGGCGCTCCGCCGAGGAACTTCACGTAGTACTCCGCGAGGATCCCGCCCTGAGAGTGGCCGACGAGGTCGACCTTCATCGCGCCGGTCGCCGCCAGGACGCGCGGGATGAACGCGGCGAGCTCATCCGCGGAAGACTCGACCGGCCGCCCGCCGTTGTAGACGAAGCCCAGCGGCGCGCGGAACGCCCCGTAGTTCAGCGAGAACACGCAGTAGCCCTCGTTCTTCAGCAGCGGCGACAGCGCGCTCCAGTTCTCGACCATCGTGTTCGCGGTCGAGGGGATCAGCACGACCGGCCGCGGATGGGCGGCCGACGGGACGCACGACCAGTCGTTCGCTCCCGCCGGCGGCGCCGCGGCGTCCACGGGCTTCGTCGTGGGCGCCCGGTACTTCACGGGCAGCGGGTCGGCGGCAGACGCGGGACCGGCCAGACCGAGCAGCGCCGCGCACGCGACGACGAGAGGCAAGCGGGACATCGCGCGACGCTACCGGAATGCGGGCGATCGCCGGTTCGCAAATGGCGCGGGTTACGATCCGCCACAGATGGCCGTCTCCCGCCGCACCCAGTCCGAGCGACGCGCCGCAACGCGGGGCGCGCTCCTCGATGCGGCGATCGTCTCCCTCGTCGAGGACGGCTACGCGAACACCACCACGCGGAAGATCGCCGACCGCGCCGGCGTCTCCCAGGGCACCCAGCAGCACTACTTCGCGACGAAGCACGAGCTCGTGGTCGAGGCGATGCGCTACGCCGCCGAGCAGCTCACGGCCGACGTCGCGCAGCGCATCGACCTGCGGGACTTCCTGAACGCCGAGAAGCAGGAGGCGATGCTCGACGAGATCTGGCGCATCCACCAGACGCCGGCCTTCAAAGCGTCGCTGGAGCTGTGGATCGCCGCGCGGACCGACGATGAGCTGCGGCGCTCCATGCGCGCGATGGAGCGCGACATCTCCCGGATCGTCGGCGGCACCGCCCAGGAGCTCGTGCCGGCCGAGCACGCCGACCCGGCCCTCTTCGAGCTCCTCGACGCCGGCCTCGCGACCATCCGCGGCTTCGCGATGCTCGCCCCGGTGATCCCCCAGGATGACCTCGACCGCCGGTGGCGCGCCGCGCGCGGCCATCTCGCCGGGGGCCTGCGCGCGTGGCTCGCGCACCAGGCCCGGGTCTAGCGCTCAGTCCGCGGCCGGCAGCGTGAACCAGAACCGGGAGCCCTCGCCCTCGGAGGTGTCCACCCCGATGTGCCCGCCGTGCATCTCGACGAGCTCACGCGCGAGCGCGAGCCCGAGGCCCGTACCGCCGATGCGCTCGTAGCCGCGGTGCTCGACGCGGTAGAACCGGTCGAACACGTGGTTCACGGCCCCGGCCGGCACGCCCAGGCCGTGGTCGACGACCTCCACCCGGATCAGCGCGTCCTCCCGCCACGCCCGGACGGCGATCTCTCCCCCCTCAGGTGAGTACTTGATCGCATTGGACAGCAGGTTGGCGACCACCTGCCCGACCCGCAGCCCGTCGACGTTGGACTCCAGCGGCTCGTCGGCGAGATCGAGCACGATCGGGTGGTCCTCGTCGCGTCCCGAGTACGCGTCGACCTGCTGGGCGACGACGTCGCGGATGTCGACCCGGCGCGGCACGATCCGGAACCGCGCCTGATCCATCCCCTGGAGGTCGAGGAAGTCGTCGATCAGGCTCGAGAGCCGCTGGGCCTCGTGGTGGATCGTCTGCAGGTGCCGGTCGCGCTCCTCGGAGGTGAACTCGCGCGCGAGCAGCAGCTCGCTGAACCCGATGATGCCCGAGAGCGGTGTCCGCACCTCGTGGGACACGTTGGCGACGAACGCCTCCTTCGACCGCTCGGACTGCCGCTCGGCGGTCACCTCGCGCACCACCACCAGTCGCCCGAGCCGCTTGCGGCCCGCCACCGTGACGCGGCGCGTGTACCGGGTGAAGATCCGGCCGGTGTCCGCGATCTCGAACTCGTCGAACGTCTCCTCCTCGGAGTCATCGGAGATGATCTGCATCACCTCCAGGTACGCCCGCGGGTTGGTCAGCGCACCCGCCAGGTCGTAGATGAGGTCGCTGAGTTCCTCCATCGGGCGTCCCCACACGTCGAGCGCGTAGTGCCGCATCGCCTGGTTGGCGAGGATGAGCGACCCGTCATGGGCCTGGAGCGAGATCGCGTCGCGGCTGGCCTCGATGACCGCGCGGTTGACGTCGGCGAGCTCGCGGACCTGGTCCGCCGCCGCCGACGACGCGAGGGCGACGGCCGACTGGCGGGCGAGCTGCTCGAGCAGGTCGAGCGTCGCCCGGTCCAGCGGCTGCGCCGACAGCCAGCCGAGGGCGAGCACGCCGACGACCTCGTTGTTGTTGATCAGCGGGACGTGCACCTGGCGACCGAGCGTGACGCCCGCGGCGATTCCCTCCGCCGCCTTGCGGTTGAGCTCGCTCGGGATGTCGACGGTGATCCGCTCCGCGACGGCACGCCCCCCGAGCCCCTCGCCGGAGCTGACGGACGCCGGCGCGCTGTCCGGCGCGACGCCCTGGATGGCGAGCAGCCGGAGTCCCGGGCCCGCGTGGACCGTGCCGATCTCGGCACCGGTGACTTCCGCTGCGCCCCGAAGGGTCAGCTCCGCGATCGCGCTCAGCCCACTGGTGGCGATCAGCTCCTGGCTGAAGGTGCTCAGCGACTCGAGCCGCCCCTTCTCCTCGCGGAGGCTCCTCGCCGCGGACTGCAGCTCGTCGCCCCGCATTCGGAGCTGCTCGTTGACCTGCGCGAGCTCGGCGTTCTGCGACTCCGCCTCCGAATGGGTCGCGTCGAGCGAGGCGGCCATGCCGTTGAACGACCGGGCGACCTCCGAGATCTCGTCATGGCCGTGGACCTCGACGCGGACCCCGAGGTTCCCAGCCGCCATGTCCGACGCGGCGTCGGCGAGCCGTCTCAGCGGCCGGACGACCGTCCTGCTCTGGTAGAGCACCGCGCCGCCGAGCAGCAGGACCAGCCCGACCCCCGCGGCGATCGCGGCGATGACCGCACGGTCCTTCGCCTGTTCGGCGTCCTCGGCACGGTCCGCGACCGCCTGCTCCTGAACCTGGCGCAGCGCGGCAAAGCTTCGCCGCAGCCGCGCCGTCTGCATCGGCGCTTCCTCGCTGTCGGCAACCCGGCGGCGAGCGGCGGCCGGGTCGGTCCGCAGCTGGTTGATGATCGACTCGACGTACTCGCGCTGGAAGTCGTCGACCGCCTGTCGGGTCTGCTGGGCCGCCGCACGCGTTTCGGGGGGATCCTGGGTGAGCTCCTCGAACCGGCGCAGCGCAGTCTCCATGCGCTTGACCGCCTCCTGCGAGCGGTTCCGGAACCGCTCGGACGGCACGAGCACCTGCGCGCCCGCGGTGACGCGCACCTCCACCGCCTCACGCTCGACCTCCGAGGCCGCCGCGATCGCGCCCCGGAGCTGATCGGCCTCGTCCTGGGCCTCGCCGTACTGCTGGATCGCAACGATCATGAGGCCCACGACAAGCGCCACGATCGTCACGAGAAGGGCGGCGAGCAGAACGAAACGGCGTGTCAGGGTCAAATCCGTGATTCCCCACTTGTCGGGAGGTCGGTCCTACCCGATTCTGGGGAGTCTGCCACGACACCTGGCCCTGTCGCGCCAATGCACGGAGGATGAGGCGATTTGCACCCAGAATCTGTGCAGGATGGGCTGCGACCGGCGGTTACGACGCCAGCGCGAGCGCCCGGCGATCGCCGGCGAACCCGGTGCTCACCTCGGCCAGCACGTCGAGCATCGCCTCCGCTGCCGGCGAGCAGAACGCCCCATGCAGCGTCGCCGCCTCGATCACGCGGTGGTGCGGATCGCCGCTGATCTCGCGGATGACCACGTCGTCGCGGACCGCCACGAGCGCGAGGTCCGGGATCAGTGCGACGCCGACCCCGGCCGCGACGAAGCCCTGCATCGCGAGGTAGTCGTCGGTGTGAAACCCGATGCGGGGCTCGAACCCCGCGGTCTGGCAGGCCCGTAGCAGCACCGCGGTGTCCGGGCAGCGTCCGAGCGATCCGACCAGCCAGGGCTCATTCGCCAGCTCGGCCAGCCGCAGGCGTCGCGCGCTGGCCAGCGGGTGGCCGACGGGCAGGCAGACGAACATCGGGTCGTCGAGCAGGTGCCGGCGCAGCGTGCCGTCACCCTCGGCGACGACGTGCGGGGCCCGGATCGTGACGGCGATGTCGCAGTCCCCAGCGTGCAGGCAGTCGAGGCCCTCCTCGGGCTCGCGCGGCTCGAGCGTGAGCTCGACCCCCGGGTACTGCTCCCGGAACCGCGCGATCGCCGCGGGCAGCACCGTCGCGCTCGCCGTCGGGAACGCGACCATGCGCAGGCGGCCCCCGCGAAGGCCCGCGATCGCGTCGAGCTCCGCCTCGGCGTCGGCCAGCCGGGAGAGGATCACCTCGGCGTGCGCGACGAGCGCGCGACCCGCGTCCGTGAGGCGCACCCCGCGCGGATTGCGCTCCAGCAGGCGGGCACCGGCCTCGCGCTCCAGGGCGGCGATCTGCTGCGAGATGGCCGACTGCGTGTAGTCCAGCGACTCCGCCGCAGCCGAGAAAGACCCCTGCGTAGCGACCTCTTTGAGGATCCGGAGACGGCGCACATCAAGCATTAGCCGAGCTTATCGCTGTCGCAGTCAAATGTCATTGGATCTGATGACCGAGGGGTGACAACCTGCATCGTGCAAGCCCGATGAGGAGACACAAGACCCCCCGAGAGGACGCACTCATGGCCGCCACGCGACTGACCCACCCGATCACCATCCGCCCCGCTTCCGAGCACGACCTGCCGATGCTCGAGCGCCTCGCCGCACTCGACGAGACGGCGGACCTCCACCTCCCGACGCTGCTCGCCGAGCAGGACGGCAAGGCGGTCGCGGCGCTCTCGCTCTCCGACGGGCTCATCGCGGCCGACCCGTTCGTCCGCACCGGCGACGCCGTCGCCCTGCTGCGCCTCCGCGCCGCCCGCCTGACGGGCGCGATCGCGGCGCCCCAGCGCTCGGTGCTGCGGCTCCGCCGCCACCGGCGCACCATCACCGCGCGCGCGTAGTCCGACCGCTCGCGGCCGCGACCGACGCCGGGCCGATCCCTCCTCCGGCCCGGCGTCGGCCATCCTCCCCAGTGGGCAAACTGGCGGGATGGCCGAGTCCTTCACCTGGCGCGACGGGGACCGCACGATCCGCTTCGGACGGGGTGCGGTGGCCGAAGCCGCCTCGCTCCTCGGCGCCGGCTACGCGCTCTTCTCCACCGCACGGGGGTCTGCGGCGGCCCCGGCGATCGCAGAGGCGGCGTCGCAGGTCATCGATGTTCCACCCGGGCGCGTCGACGACGTTTCCGCGGTGCTCCTCGAGGCGCTCGATGACGTCGACCTGCCCGCCGACCGGCCCCTCGTGGCACTCGGCGGCGGCCGCGTCGTGGACGTGACGAAGTCCGTCGCCGCGGCGCTCGGCGGGCTGGAGGTGGCGGCCGTCCCGACGACGCTGTCGGCCGCCGAGATGACGCGATCGCACCGGCTGCCGCCCGGCATCGATCCGAAGACCCCGCTCGTCCGGCCCTCGCTCGTGCTCAACGACCCCGAGCTGTCGGCCTCCCAGCCGGTCCCCGAGCTGGCCGGGAGCGCGGCCAACGCGCTCGCCCACGCGGTCGAGGCGACCGCGACGACGCACGCCAGTCCCGTCCCGACCCTGGTGGCCCGGGATGCATCTCGGCGGCTCGCCGTGGCGTTCGGCGCCACGGAGATCGACCGGGACGAGCTCGCACTGGGCGCGCTGCTCTCCGGCTACGCGCTCGACGCCTCCGGCATCGGACTGCACCACGTCCTCGCCCAGACGCTCGTCCGCGCGAGCAGGTTGCCCCACGGCACGGTGAACGCGGCCCTGCTGCCCCACACGATCGTCGCGCTCGACCGGCGTGGGCTCCTCGTCGACGCCGCGACCGAGCACGAACTGGCGGTCGAGCTCGCAGCGCGCGCCGACGCGCGATCGCTGCGCGCCCAGGGGCTCCTCCCGGAGACGATCGAGACCGCGGTGGCCGCCGCGATGCTGCGGCCGCAGCTGGAGCGGACGCCGCCTGTGCCCACCGCCGACGAGGTCCGCGCGATCTACCGCGCCGCGTGGTGACCGCGGGTCCCGCAGACGGCCCGCTCGTGCTCCTGCGCGAGCTCCTCGACGCGACGCCTCGCGCGTGCGACTACGCCGAGGCGCGCTACGTCGCGCGCGCCTCGGAATCGGTCCGCGTCCGCAACGGGCTCGTCGAGGCGGTCGACACCGGCGTCTCCGAGGGCGTCGGCGTCCGCGTGCGAGCCGACGGCCGCTGGGGCTTCGCCGCCACCCGCGACGTCACGCGCGCGGGGATCGAGGCCGCGCTCGCCCAGGCCCTCCTCGTCGCGCGGGCCGGACCGCGCTCGGCCGACGCCGCGGCGCACGCGCTCGCGGATGCCCCGGCCCCCGCCGCCGGCCACTGGGCGTCGCCCTGCGTGACGGATCCGCTGACGGTCCCCGTCGAGGACAAGCTCGCCCTGCTTCTCGGCGCCGAGGCCGCCCTGCGGAGCGACCCGCGGATCGCGCGCGGATCGGCCGAGACCCACGCCGTCGTCCAGGACTGGGCCCTGGCCACGACCGACGGCGCGGCGTGCACCCAGCGGCGCACGGAATGCGGCGCCGGGCTGCAGGCCTTGGCAATCGACGGCGACGTGACCCAGACGCGGTCCTATCCCTCAGCCCACGGCGGCGACATCGCCCTCGCGGGCTGGGAACACGTCCTCGCACTCGACCTCGCGGGAGCCGCCGGACAGGTCCGCGACGAGGCGCTCGAGCTGCTGAGTGCTCCCCCGTGCCCCGCGGGCCGCAGCACCGTCATCCTCGGCGGGGAGCAGATGGCCCTGCAGATCCACGAGTCGATCGGCCACGCGCTCGAGCTGGACCGCATCCTGCTCGGCGAGGCCGCGTACGCCGGCGCCAGCTGGGTGGGAGCCACGGACATCGGCGCCCTGCGCTACGGGTCCGACGAGCTCACGGTGACCGCCGACGCGACCATCCCCGGCGCCCTCGGCTCCTACGGCTGGGACGACGAGGGCGTCGACGCCGTGCGCGCCACGCTCATCGAAGACGGGGTGCTACGCGCGACCCTGTCTGATCGGACGTCCGCCGGCGCTCTCGGCCTGCCCGTGTCCGGGGGCTGCGCCCGGGCGGACGGCTTCGCCCGCCAGCCGATCGTCCGCATGACGAACGTCTCCATCGAGCCGGGCTCGGCCGGAACGCTGGACGACCTGATCGCGGCGACCGACGACGGGCTCCTGCTCGAAACCAACCGCTCGTGGTCGATCGACGACCGCCGGCTGCACTTCCAGTTCGGCTGCGAGACGGCACGCGAGATCCGCAACGGAAAGCTCGGGCGCCTGCTGCGCGACCCGAGCTACGCCGGCATCACGCCCGCGTTCTGGGGCAGCCTCGACGCGGTCTGCTCCGCGCCCGCCTGGCGGGTGTGGGGCGTCATGAACTGCGGGAAGGGCGAGCCCGGACAGGTCATGCCGGTCGGGCACGGAACCGCGCCGGCCCGCTTCCGGGACGTCGAGGTCGGGGTCGCATGATCGCGCCACTCGAACTCGCCGAGCGTGCGCTGCACCACACCGACGGCGACGCGCTGGTGCGCGTCGTCGCAGAGCGGTCGCTGAGCAGCCGCTTCGCCCGGTCCGCACCCACGCAGGCGACGGCCGTCGACGACCTCGACGTCGAGGTCCTTGTCGTCCGCGAGGGGCAGGTCGGACTGGCGACGACCAATCGGATCGACGAGGACGGGCTCCGCGATGCCGCGCGACGCGCCGCACGCGCGGCGGACCTCGCCCGCGCCGCGGGGCCCGGGGCGCATCCGGGCCTCCCGGACCCTGCGGAGGCCGTGGGCGCCAAGGAGGTCGCCGACCCGCCGGAACTCGATCCCGCGCTCGCGGGCGGGGCCATCCAGGCGGCGATCGCCGAGGCCGGGGAGCACGGCGCCGAGGCCTTCGGGATCTGGTCGGCCGGCGTCGTCACGCACGCGGTCGCGTCGAGTGCCGGGGCGCGGCTCAGCGAGCGCGCGACCGACGGGTACATGAAGGTCATCTGCCGTGACGCGCGCGAGCGCAGCGGGTTCGCGGCCGCGACGACCAGCGCACCGGGCAGCCTCGACGGCGCGGCGCTGGCCCGCGCGGCCACCGCCAAGCTGATCCCCGGCGAGCCGGTCGCGCTCGAGCCCGGCGCGTACACCGCGGTGCTCGACGCCGACGCAGTCGGCGACCTCCTGCAGTTCGCCGGCCTCATCGCGTTCAACGGCCTGCTGCATGCCGAGGGGCGCGGCGCGCTTGTCGACCGGCTCGGGACGGGCGTCGCGTCGTCTGTGATCACGTTGTCCGACGCCCCGGGCGACGCAAGAACGCTCCCGCGGGCCTTCGACGCCGAGGGCGTCGCCAAGCGCACTCGCCCGCTGATCCGCGCGGGCGTCGCGCAGCAGGTCGTCCACGACAGCCGCTCGGCGGCGCTGGCGGGCGGCGGCGCCGTGTCGACTGGCCACGCGCTGTCGCCCGGAGGCGGCGCGGACGGGCCGGAGCCCACGAACCTGATCCTGGAGCCCGGCAACGCGCGCGACGTCACCGAGCTGTGTGCGCCCATCGAGCGCGGGATCTACGTGACGCGGCTCTGGTACACGAACACGGTCCGCGAGCACGAGGCGCTCGTGACGTCGATGACGCGCGACGGCACGTTCCTGATCGAGGACGGGCAGATCACCCGCCCCGCCGCCGACGTGCGGATCACCGACTCCCTCCTGCGGATCCTCTCCGCGACGGAGGACCTAGGCGCCGAGGGGCGCCTGATCGGCCACGGCGAGTTCTACGGGCGCAGGTTCGCCCACGGCGTGCACTGCCCGCCG